>CAMLFV010000119.1 GCA_946479395.1 uncultured Flavobacterium sp.
CTACACAGTTTTCGGCAACATTTAATTTAGCGCCTTCAAACCATTTTACTTCGGGTGTTTCAAAATTCCAACTTAAAATAGTATCCCATTTTTTGTGCCATACAAAGTGCTCTTCTGCCAATTCTTCCCAAAAACCTTCAGGATTATTGATTGATTTTCTATAGATATGATAATACTCTTCGAAGTGTTTGATATGATAATTACTCATGATTTAATTTTTTTGATGTGATTAATTTAGATTTTATGTTGTTTGTAAACTTGTATAATTTCGTTTATAATTTCAGGATCATCAATGGTTGATGGTATGCTGTATTCTTTTTTGTCGGCTATATCGCGTAACAATTTCCGAAGAATTTTTCCCGATCTTGTTTTTGGCAATCGATCTACAACAATTACCCGTTTTAATGTTGCTATGGTTCCAATGTTCGATCGTATTTTAGCAATTACTTCTTGCTCAATAACCGATTCTGCAATATCGTTACCTGCTTTTGTAACTATTAATGCTAATGGAGTTTGACCTTTAATTTCGTCGTGAATTCCAAAAACAGCACATTCTGCCACTGCATTGTGCGATGAAATTACTTCTTCCATTTCGGCAGTTGATAATCGGTGACCGGCTACGTTAATAACATCATCAACCCTACCGGTTATATAAATGTATCCGTCGGTATCTTTAAAACCACCATCGCCCGTAAAATAAAAACCATTTATTTGCTCTAAATATCCTGAAAAAAAGCGTTCTTCGTTATTCCAAATTCCCATTAATGTTCCAGGCGGCAAGGGTAATTTTACTACTACAAAACCTTCTTTATTGTTAGGTTGCTCATTGCCTTCTTCATCGACAATTTGAATATTAAAACCACAAACAGGTTTTGCAACCGATCCGTATTTAATATTAGCATCATCAACCTTAGTCATGATCGACGCCATTGGCCAGCCCGATTCTGTTTGCCACCAATGATCAATTACTGGTCGGTTTATTTTTTTGGCAAGCCATTCTACGGTAGCAGTATCGCTTCGTTCACCCGCTAAAAAAAAGTAGTTTAAGCACGATACATCGTATCCGTTCATTAATTTGGCTTCGGGATCTTCTTTACGATTAGCGCGAATTGCCGTTGGTGCAGCAAAAACCGATTTTACGTTATGTTCGCTGATAATTCGCCAAAAAGCAGAAGCATCGGGTGTTTTAATTGGTTTACCTTCAAAAAGAACCGTAGTGTTTCTGTTAAGCAACGGACCGTAAACAATAAAACTGTGCCCTACAACCCAGCCAACATCGCTTGCTGCCCAAAAAACTTCGCCCGGTTTTACATTGTAAATGTATTCCATACTAAACTTAAGTGCAGTAGCGTAGCCGCCGGTATCACGAACAATACCTTTTGGTTTGCCCGTAGTGCCCGAAGTGTGCAACACATACAACGGATGATTCGCTTCCACAACAACCGGTTCCGCTTCGTTTGACGCAGCAACCAATGATTTGTAATCGATATCGTATTCTTTATCGGGAACAATTGCGCCTAAAAGACGTTTAAATAAAATTACATGTTCCGGTTTGTGTTCGGCAATTTCTATTGCTTGATCTACAAAAGGTTTGTAAGGTAAAATGCGATCTACTTCTACACCGCTTGATGCTGTTAAAATAACTTTTGGCTTGCAATCATTAATTCGTACAGCCAATTCATTCGGAGCAAAACCACCAAAAACAACCGTGTGTGTTACACCTAAACGTGCACAAGCCAACATTGAAAAAACAGCTTGCGGAATCATTGGCATGTAAATTAAAACGGTATCGCCTTTTTGTACGCCTAACTTTTTCAATCCGCCGGCTAAACGAGCAACTTCAGAATACAATTCATTAAAAGTAATGTTGCGTTTTCTGTTGGTAACGGGTGAATCGTAAATTACGGCAATTTCTTCACCATAACCTTCTTCAATATGCTTGTCGATACACAGATAACTCATATTTAATTTGCCGTCTGCAAACCATTGCGGATAATTATTGTGGTAAGACAAAATTGTTTCAGGAAATTTTTTCCAAGCAATTTTTTGTGTTTGTTCTTTCCAAAAGTCTTCTGGATTTTCGATACTTCTTTTGTAAAAATCGTGATATACTTCCATACAAATACAGTAAAAAAGTTATTATTAAAACGATAAAATTTAAGATAAGAAGTTCTTGCGCTAAGAATTTAGCACTAAGAGAGAAGTTTTTATCTGAAGATCATATCATTTAGTTAAACGTGTTTTATTTTGCACACAAAACAAACTTAACTAAGCAATTCATTGATTTCAGTAATCATTTTTTTTAGCGAAAAAGGTTTGGTTACATAACCTGCAGCACCCAACTGCAAGCCTTTTTCAATATCTGCGGGTTTATTTTTAGCCGAAAGAAAAAGCACTTTTACAGCCGCTAGTTTTTCATTCTCTTTTATTTTTTGCAATGTTTCGTAGCCGTCAACATTTGGCATCATAATATCTAACAAAACCAAATCGGGCACTTTCTTTTTTAAAATATCTAACGCTTCCTGACCGTCTCTGGCTACAAAAACCTCAAAGCCGTTTTTTTGTAAAGCATATTCTAAAGACATTACAATATTTGGTTCGTCATCAACAATTAAAATCTTTTTCATTTTGGTAATTTTACAAAGAAACGTACGCCTTTACTTTTTTGTTCCACCCAAATAATTCCTTTGTGACTTTCTACAATGTGCTTACAAATTGATAACCCAAAACCACTGCCAACTGGCTTTTTAGTTGTTTGATTTTTAGACTGATAGAACTTATCAAAAATATATTCAAAATCTTCTTCGGGAATACCTTTTCCGTTATCTTCCACAGAAATATAAACAAAATCGGTATCGTCTTTAAGGTTTAATTCTATAAGTCCGGTTTGCGGTTCTACAAACTTAATTGCATTGGTAAGCAAGTTACTAAAAACTTGTAAAATACGGTCGTCATCGTACCTAAAAAATAAAGATTTAACATTATTTTTAATTACAATTTGTTTGTCTGCCGCCGATTGTTCTACAAAATGAATAGCTTTTAAAACGGTTTCTTGGATGTTGTTGTTAGAAATATCGAGCTGTTCACGACCGTTTGCCAGTTTTTCTAAGTCTAAAATATTGTTAATCAGCTTTGTTAATCGGTTGGTATCGTCAACAATATTGCTTAAAAATTTTTGCTTTAAATCTGCCGGCATATCATTATCAAACATCAAAACTTCTGCCGATGATTTAATTGCAGTAATTGGTGTTTTTAATTCGTGTGCAACGGTATCAAGGAAATCGTCTTTTTGCTGATCTTTTAAAACCAATTCTTCGTTTACCGATTTTAATTCTTGTGTTAATCGAGTTAACTGATCGGATTTTTCTTTTAAAAATTTGTTGTTACTTAAGGTTTCTTTGCTTTCTTCCAAAATTTTTAATATCTCGGTTAAGCTTACAGGCTGTTCTTTTATTACATTGCTAATTAATATTTTAGACGATGTACTACCAATGATTCCTGTAAGTAATTTTTCTGAAAAGTTAATAAACTTAGCATCGGCCTTTACGGTATTTTTTGGGATTTTATTCTTGGCGAAGAATAAATTTATGGCTCGGTTTGTTTTTTCAATTCCTAAAAATTTCTCTAAAACACTGCGAATATCATCAATATACGCCTCGCCTTTCCAAACGTAAGCTGTTTCTGAAAACAAAGCAAAATCGTTAGAATTCGATACAAAAAGTTCGGCATAATTTCTTTCGCGGTAACTGCCTTTCACATACATAGATCCAACCAAATACATCACCACGTTCACCGTCATACTCCAGAAAAAAGCGTTGGTTGTAGGTGTTAAAAAGTTCAATCCGAATAAATTATAAGGTTTTAACAAGGAAATTCCGAACGGACCATTTTCGGTAAAATGATAATTATTAAAAATAGCATCGCAAATAAACGGAACAATTAATGTGTAAACTACCACAAGAAATCCTGAGGAAATTCCTAAAATGGCACCAAACGAATTGCCTTTTGTCCAAAACATTCCAATAAAAAATGCAGGTGCTAACTGAGCAATTATTACGAAAGAAATGTATCCGATTGAGAATAAAGTGATTTCGATTGAAAAATTAAAATAGAAAATATAAGCCAAGACAATTAATGTAAAAATTGAAAATCGACGAATATTTTTGATGTACTTAGTATTTTCTTCGGGATTATTTTTGTTGAATGTATCCAGAAATCCGTACGGAATAATCAGCGAGTTACTCACCATGTTTGATAACGCTACGGTTGATACAACCACCATTGAAATTACTGCAGATAAACCGCCAATGAAAACCAATAATGCCAACCAGAAAGAATCATATTTTAAAGGAAGTAACAGCGTGTAATAGTCCGGGTTTACAGTTGATGAATCGAAATTTAAATTTCCTGCCCACGCAATATAAATCACGAACAAATTAAACAATAAAAGATACAATGGAAATAACCAAATGGCTGTTTTTAAATGACATTCGCGATCGTTTGAAACCACACTCATTTGAAACTGACGCGGCAGCAAAAAAATTGCAATAAACGAAATAGCGATCATGTAAAACATGTTCACTCCTTCGGTTAAACTGCTAATAGTACTTAGTTTGTAAACATCGAACGAGGAATTTGCCTGTTGAAACAAATCGGTCGTTCCATTGTAAAGAAAAAAGGTTACGTACACACCAATTACAATAAAAATCAACAGTTTTATTAACGATTCTATTGCTACGATAAATACAATTCCACGACGTTTATCGGTAGTATCAGTAGTTTGTGTTCCGAAAAAAGTAGCGAAAAGTGCAATTAAAACAGCAATGTAAAAAGTGGTATCTTCAAAAAGAAAAATGCGTTTAACATTGGTTTCGTTGGTAATAATTTGAAAGGTTTCGGATATAGCCTTTAACTGTAACGATATGTACGGAATAATTCCTAACAAACAAATAACAGTTACCAAAGCGCCAATAAATCGGTGATTTCCGTGACGAAGCGCAATAAAATCG
Source organism: uncultured Flavobacterium sp. (assembly GCA_946479395.1). Next base: position 5,010 of record CAMLFV010000119.1, read on the forward strand.
GCTATTGACGATATTTTTTGATACTTTACAATCCGTAAGATCTTTCGCAAAACATAAACCCACAAAGGCGCTGCAATTACAGGCCCTAAATAAGTTGTAAGAAAACTAATGCCGCTTGTTGCTGCAATACCCACACTTCCGTAATACGTCCAAGCAGAACAATAAACGCCCAATGAAAGACTGTAAACATAAGGGTTATTTACCCATTTGCTGTTTACATTTTTATCGGACCAAAGCGCGATTAAAAATAAAACACCAAAATAAACTAATATGATTATTACCAGTAAATAGTTATTCATAATATTTTTTTAGCGTGTAATAAGACCATACAATTACCAATAACCAAATAACAAAAATGGCGAAATAAAACACCGGAATTCCTAAAACAGCTGCTTTATGATTAAACATAAAAACCATAGGCACGTTAAGTACCATAAGCAAAAACAGTGAAATTAAAAGGAATTTTTGTTTGTGTCTTTTTTTCATAGAACTAAATATAGAACAATTTAAGGTTTATTTCAAAACTGATCTTTACATTTTATAAAAACAAAGAAAGAACAGTACATTTTGCACTGTTCTTCTCATCCAAAAAATTAAAATAATACTTACGCTTACAGCTTTTTATCGCTGTATTCATTGCATAGTGCGTAGTACCCAAAAACAATTAAACCTAACGTAATTAATGGCATTAACACAAAAAGAATAATAATTCCAAAAACAATTCCGTCTTGTGTGCCCGACATTAAACGTGGATAACCAAATTGAATCATAAGATATGCGGTAACAACACCTAATAAGATCCATACAATTCCTAATATTTTTTTTATTGCTTCCATAATATTTTATTTATCGCTGTATTTAGTAACTTTTTTATTGATGTAGATGAATCCGATAACGAAACTTATTGCTCCTACAATTATTGGATACCACAATCCTTCCAAGAAAAATTCCGAATGACCTGTTTTTTCTGCATTTGCCACGAAATAAGTTGATATTGCAGGTAATAATCCACCAAAAATACCATTTCCGATGTGATAAGGTAATGACATGGATGTGTATCGAATTTTAACCGGGAACATTTCAACCAAGAATGCTGCAATTGGCCCGTAAACCATAGTTACAAATAAAACTTGTACAAAAACTAAAAACACTAATTTCCATTTTATTGCACTGGTAATAAACATTGTTTTCTTTACGTGTTTTTCAACATCGCCTTTTTCGGTTATGTTTGCTACACCATCTTTTAAATGAACGGTTGTAGTTTCGCTGTATTCAGTTCCATCGGTATAAAACTTTTTCACTTTATAGATCGAATCCGAAACGGCATTTGTTGTTTTAATTTCTGCTGATGCAATGCGTTTATCAACCATTTCGGTTTTTAAATTGGTATCGGTACTTGCATACATTGCTCGATATATTGGTCGGTACGAAATAATTGCAATCAACATACCTGCCAGCAAAATAGGTTTTCTTCCTACTTTATCACTCAACCATCCAAAGAAAACAAAGAAAGGAGTTCCCAAAAGCAGTGCGATACCGAGCAATCCATCTACCTGATTAGAATCTACAAACATTACCGTTTTTATGTAACTCATTGCGTAAAACTGACCCGTGTACCAAATGACACCTTGCCCCATTGTTGCCCCAAAAAGTGCCAATAATACAAATTTTAAGTTGTAACGATTTCCAAAACTTTCTTTTAACGGATTGGTACTTGTTTTACCTTCTTTTTTCGCTTTAGCAAATTCTGGAGATTCGCTCATGTTTTTACGGATTAAATACGAAACATAAACCATAACGATTGATAACCAGAAAGGTACGCGCCATCCCCAAAGATCAAATTGTTCTTCGCTCATTAACGAACGTGTGATTAAAATTACAATTAACGAGATAAATAAACCAACTGTTGCTGTAGTTTGGATCCATGATGTCCAAAAACCACGTTGCCCTATTGGTGCGTGTTCTGCCACATAAGTTGCTGCACCGCCGTATTCGCCACCAAGTGCTAAACCTTGTAACAAACGCATAATCAGCACAATAACTGGCGCGATAAAACCAATAGTTTCATAACTTGGTACACAACCAATTACAAATGTTGCACCGCCCATTAGCATTAAAGTAACCATGAAGGTATATTTTCTTCCAATTAAATCGCCCAATCGTCCAAAAAACAAGGCTCCAAACGGACGTACGACGAATCCTGCTGCAAAAGTTGCTAATGTTGATAAAAATGCAGCCGTTGGATTATCAGACGGGAAAAATTTTGTTGATAGCACAATTGCTAAACTTCCAAAGATGTAAAAGTCGTACCATTCTATTAATGTTCCCATAGATGAAGCCATAATTACGCTCCAAATACTACTTTTCTTAGTTTCGGTATTATTCATATTTTATAGTTTTAGTTTGTTGATTTTTATAGATAGATCATTGCCTGAAGTGTTACAATGTCTCGTTTTGTTGCTCCGAAGTCTTCGTGCGAATATTCTAAGGTAAGTTTTGAATTGTTTCCGTTTAAGTAGATGTTTGTTCCAACGTTAAAAATATTTCGATTGTCATCTATAGCATCATAACTATTTAAAGAAACCGATGTGTAAGGTTGTAATTTTGTTTTTTTACCGATAGTTGCCGGAATTAAATATCCCACATGACCATAGGTCATACTTCCCGTTCCGTAAGCGTTATATAGATAATTTGTTCCGTAATCGTTCTTTTGATACGTTGCATAAGCCGTTAAAGCCGCACCGTTTTCGCCTATCGGAGCATCGTAAAAAGCATCAACTGCAAATATGTTTACGTTTTCGCCTTTAATTTCGTTGTTTTCAAGAATTGCAGCTCCCGATGGATGTGTGAAAAATCCGGCGCCCACATTGAATACTTTTTTAGCGCCAAGATATGTTCCCACTTTATAAGGCAAAAAGTTCGATTCCATATCCAAGAAATTATATTCGAAATAACCGGCGTATGTTTTACCTGCATCTTTAGATCCTAATAATTTTCTTCCACCATAAACCGCTTGATTTGCAACGGCTTCACGGGCATCTAAACTATTGGTAATGGCATCGTTAATTGAAACACGGTAATGAAATTTGCCAAATTCGCCTTTTGCATAAAATCCTAAATGACGTGCAAATTGATCAGACAAACCCAACGTAGCCCACGACTGTCGGTTGTTATCCATTGTCAAAAAATTTAATGTACCTTGATTGTTTAAGCGTGAAATTCCGTTGTAGTAATGTAATCCGCCACCTAAATGATGTGTTTTAGCGATTTTGTATTGTGCCGTTACATCGTGTAAAAAGAATTGAGAACCTTCGCCAGTTCCTGTCGGACTTAAATTATTGGCATTTAAACTGTTTAAACCCAAGTG
>CAMLFV010000120.1 GCA_946479395.1 uncultured Flavobacterium sp.
ATCAACAAATTAAAAATTAATCTCGTTGGATAATGCACTACGGGTTATGATATACTTTTAAACTGAAATTAATTTGTTATTTGAAATTTTAATTTCGATATTTAAAGATTGATTTTTTCTAAACACTTAGTAATTTAAAGACTTTATAATGAACAACGAAACGATTTATCACGAAAATAAAGAATTTAAAAATATTGATTATTCCGAGAAATCTTTGCGCGATAAGGAGTTTGCAAAATGTAGGTTTGTAAGCTGTAATTTTACCAACAGCGATTTGCGCGACAATAATTTTGAAGATTGTGTGTTTGAAAACTGCAATTTTTCTATGACTTTAATTGGAAATGTAGGTTTAAGTAACGTACTTTTTAACAATTGTAAAATTATGGGTGTTGATTTTACAAAATGCAGCAAATTTATGTTTTCTTTTAAGTTCGATAACTGCATGCTTGATTACAGTACGTTTTTTGGAACGAAATTAAAAGGAACTTCGTTTTTAAAATGTTCTTTGCGCGAAGTAGATTTTTCTGAAAGCAATTTAACTTCTGCTAATTTTCAGGATGCCGATTTAACTGGTGCACGATTTTCAAATACCATTTTAGAAAAAGCCGATTTTAGAAATGCTCGAAATTTTTCAATTGATCCGGAATTCAACAAAATGAAAAATGCTAAATTTTCGGCTCATCAGTTAGAAGGTTTGTTACATAAATATAAGTTGGATATTGAAAATTAAAACCTCCAAGCCAAAATTCTACTCTTTTTATTACCTTGCGCCATATCAATAATCTTGATTTCTTTGGCTGATTTTTTTAATTCGATCTGCAATGGTTTCAGATTATCTTCGTTCGATATTAAACTTGTAAACCAAACAACTTGCGTTTTAAATAGAACACTCTCTTTGATATAGTTCAGCACAAACGATAATTCTCCGCCATTGCACCACAGTTCGTTGCTTTCTCCTGAAAAATTATTAATTAGTTTTGGTGTTTTGCGTTTATCTAATCCTTTTAATTTACGAAGCGTTTGTGTTTCGGCTTCTTTCTTCGATTTAAAAAACGGAGGATTGCACATTACCGCATCAAAATAATCATCTTTAGTAATAATTCCCAAAAGAATTCTTTTATTATCCGATTGCAATCGTAATTTGATTTTAGATCCTAAATGCGGATTTTTATTGATGATTTCCTGAGCAATTGCTATTGATTTTGGTTCGATATCGGTTGCAACAAAATTCCAATTATAAACCGAACTTCCAATTAAAGCATACACCAGACTTGCACCTGTTCCAATATCTAAAATAGTAGTTTTGTGCGAATCATTAACGGTTAATAAATCGGCTAAATAATGAATATAATCGGCACGACCCGGAATTGGTGGAACTAGATTTTGATTAGGAATATCCCAAAAATTCAAATCATAAAAATGCAGCAACAAGGCTTTGTTCAAAAGATACACAGCTTTTGGATCAGCAAACTGAACTGTATCAGCTCCATCACGATTTTTTACAATAAACTGCTTTAATTCGGGAACTTTTAAAATCAATTCCTGAAAATTATATGGTTTGTTGTGAAAACTACGAGGGTGCAATTTATCTTTTGAATTATTCATTTAAAAAAATTTTTTCTTTCTATTTAAAAAAGAAAATATCAAATTGATTGTCGTAATTAAAAGACTTGCTAACAAAGCTATAACAATACTGATATTGAAGAACATTAAGTTATTATAATTATTGTCAAATTTCAGAAGATATATTAAAATCGAAAGAAAAATAACTATGAACAAAAAATGTAATTTTATCAGAATCGGATAAAGTTTTAATTTCAGTTTTTCAATTATCAAATACAATATTCCTTGACTAAAAATAAATATTGAAGCTATTAATGTTAGATTTAAATTTGCCGTGACAATAATACCACCACCTGAATCAATGTCAAACGATGAATAATATTCACTTTTAAAAAATACAGAAATTAAAAAGTAAACAATTGCGGTTATTATAAAAAGATAAGATGCTTTTACGGACATTTAAACTAATTTTAAATAAAAATAAAAAACAAAACCGTTGCTTTCACAACGGTTTTTATATTATTCCCACTCAATTGTTGCTGGTGGTTTAGAGCTAATATCGTAAGCAACACGGTTAATTCCTTTTACTTCGTTAATAATTCGGTTCGAAACCAATTCTAAAAACTCGTAAGGTAATTTGCTCCAAGTTGCCGTCATAAAATCAATAGTGTTTGCCGAACGCACAACCGCCGTATATTCATACGTACGCTCATCACCCATTACACCAACCGATTTTACAGGTAACAATACAACGAAAGCCTGCGAAACTTCGTCGTACAAATTATGATTGTAAAGCTCATCAATAAAAATCTGATCAGCTTCTTGTAAAATTCTAACTTTTTCGGCATCAACTTCACCTAAAACGCGGATTCCTAATCCTGGTCCCGGGAACGGATGACGATAAACCAATTCACGAGGAATTCCTAACTCCACACCCACTTTACGAACTTCGTCTTTAAACAACTCACGCAAAGGTTCTAACAACTGCAATTTCATGTGTTCTGGTAAACCACCCACATTATGGTGCGATTTTATAGTTGCTGAAGGACCTTTTACTGACTGAGATTCAATAACATCAGGATAAATTGTACCTTGTGCCAAGAATGAAGCATCGTCGAATTTCTGAGATTCTTCATCGAAAACCGCCACGAAATCACGACCAATTGCCTTACGTTTTGCCTCAGGCTCATCAATTCCTTTCAAACTATTCAAGAAACGTTCAGAAGCATCGACCATTTTAATATTCATGTGGAAGTGCTTACCGTAATTATCCATTACTTTTTTGCCTTCGTCTTTACGCAACAAACCTGTATCAACAAAAATACACGTTAACTGATCGCCAATGGCACGGTGAATTAAAACTGCAGCAACCGACGAATCAACACCGCCTGAAAGTCCTAAAATAACTTTCTTGTCGCCAACAACTTCTTTAATTCTTTGAATTTCGGTTTCGATAAAATCTTTTAAAACCCAGTTTTTCTCTGCTTTACAAATATTAAAGACAAAGTTTTCCAACATTTTAGATCCAAATTCAGAATGCGTTACTTCCGGGTGAAACTGAACCGCAAAAATATTTCTGCTCTCGTTTGCCATTGCAGCAATATCGATGTTCGATTTTCCTGAAACAACAAAACCTTCCGGCGCTTTCATTACTTCATCAAAATGGCTCATCCACACAGTAGATTTTTCCGGAACGCCGTTAAACAAACTGTTTTGAGCTAAAACCGTTAATTCAGATTTTCCGTATTCGCCTTTCTCACCTTTCTTAACTTCGCCACCTAAAAGGTGTGAAATTAACTGCATTCCGTAACAAATTCCTAAAACCGGCACTCCTAGTTCAAACAATTCTTTTTCTACCAAAGCAGCTTCTTCACCAAAAACAGAAGAAGGTCCACCAGATAAAATAATACCTTTAGGATCGTGTTTCTTAATTTCGGCAAGTGGAGTGTTGAAGGGAATAATTTCAGTGTAAACACCAAATTCTCGAATTCGGCGTGCAATTAACTGATTGTATTGCGAACCAAAATCTAAAATAATAATACCTTGTGTCATTGTGTTGTGTATCTTTGTGCAAAAATAAGGTAATTCTTGCATTTTTAAAATATATGTTGTCTTTTTTATAGTATTTTTTTTTTGATTTGCTAAAAATTGGAACTATTTTTGTTAAGTACATCTTAAATTTAATTAACTGCTATGAAATGGTTAACCAAAACTTTTAAAGTATTTTTTATTGTATTGCTTTTTACAGCTTGTAAGAAAGACAATAAAGTTGCTATAGTTATTGCACAACCACTTTTAGATTCGATCTTTTGCAATACGTACGAAGGCACTATACCGTGCCCTGATTGTCCGGGTATTGAAACATCGATTAGAATTTATAAAGACAGTACCATTTCCCGTACAATTTATTACCAAGATAAAAACGAGCTTCCTACAACCAAAGTTGGAACATGGAAGCTAAAAGACAGTGTTTTTACAGCCACTTTTGATCGTGAAAAGCTTTTTTATAGAATTAAAGATTACAACCAGCTTTTACGTGTAGGCAGCGATTTAAAAGAAGTTAAAGGCGAACTTGCCGATGATTACATTTTACATAGAAAAAGAAAATTTAACCCCGAAAATATTGAAGGTACTTATACGGTTGGCGATACGTTAAACTTATCCAACAAACTAAAAATTAAGCATCTTAAAAAAGACAATTATAATTTAGAGTTTACATTTTATAATAAGTTAGATTCAATAACCAATTGTACTACCAACTTAAACGCACTTTTAGATAAAGGAAACCAGTTGAATGCAACTTTAAATAACGATGGAAATTTAAGGATCATTTTCACTAAAAAAGAAGCACACGTTTTGTTTGAAAATATTTCTAAAGACTCGATAAAGTTTAAATGTAACGATAGTTTACGCTTTGTTCCTTTTCATGGATCGTATAAAAAAATAAAAAGCACTTTTTAATAATGTGCCCAAAAAGTATTTAACTTTTTGGGCACATTGTAAATTTATTCGGTTTATTATGATACTATTATGAATTAGAATACATTGGTTAAACGCCCAACAACTCCCCTGCTTCTCTTAATATTAATTCTTTGCGATCGTTAGAAAATTTAAAATGATCTAACAAAACCGGATTTTTAATTAATTCACGTACCAGAATACAATTTTTAGACAACAGAATTTGTTCTTCATCTTTAGTTAACGTGGTTAAGCAAGTAATCGGGTACAAACCTTGCTGATCGGTTAAACGTTTAATACTTTTATCTTCGGGATAATTCCAACTTATTAAATTAATATCGTAACATTCTGCGAAAGCAATACTATCGCTTGTAAAAAATGCATTGGTAATTAAAAAACCTTTTTTAGGCTTAAACGGTCGATTAAAAAAGGTAAAATTGTTGTCTTTTAAATCGATAAATCGAGATAAAAAATACATAGGTGTAGTTACGCTTATCTTAGCATCGATATCATTTCTAAACTTACATTCACAGATTATATCTTCGTTTTTATTAGAAATAATCACATCTATTTCATGGTTTATGGTCGATTTTCCTGTTAAAGTCTGACTTGTAATGGTGTCATAACCTTGAACTTCGAAAATTTTTGCTACCCATTTTTCAAAGAAAAATCCTTCAGGACCTAAATCTTGCAAAGCTCTTTTCAAACTATATCGCGCTGCTACAGACGATTTCGATTTTTTCAATAAATCAAACGCTTTCTGATACAATTCTTTGGTTGATATACCGTTGTAAAGTTCCTTTGTAATGGTATCGCATACTTGATTAGCAACTTCAATAGCAGCACCAGAATTTACTAATGATTTATGCAAACTTTTTTCATTAAACGGAACGGTTTCGCCCGATTGTTTTTTTATTTGAATACTCACTCTTAACTATTCTTTTTTTGATAAACGTTCATGCACATACTCAATTTTAGTTTTGCCGTGTGGTTTCGGATTTCCGTCGGCATCTAAATTAACCATGGTAATTTTATCAACAGTGATAATAGTTTCATGAGTCATTTTGTTACGAACCTGACAGTTTAAAACCAATGAAGTTGTTCCAAACTTCACCACATCCAATCCAATTTCAATAATATCGCCTTCTTTAGCCGATGCCATAAAATTAATTTCAGACATAAATTTTGTAACAACATGTGCATTTTCTAACTGGATAATACTGTATAAAGCAGCTTCTTCATCAATCCAAGCTAATAGTTTTCCTCCAAAAAGTGTTTTGTTCGGATTTAAATCTTCGGGTTTTACCCATTTTCGTGTATGAAATTTCATTGTGTAATTCTTTTCACTAAAAATAAAACAAAAAACGGAAAATGCTGCGAATATTGATAAAATATCAAAATCTGTATTACTTAAACCATAATTTAATCTTCACAAAAATAATACACAATAAAAAGTACATATTTTGTTTTTTTTCTAAATCTTAGTTGTATATTTGCATCATAAATTTTCGAGGACAAATTTGACTGATTGCAACCTCTTTAAAAAAATGCTAAAGCAGAAAACTTCTTTAGTAAAAGTGTGCAATTTAGTTTCCTCATTAACATTTAATCTAAATTATGGCATATTTTTTTACATCAGAATCTGTGAGTGAAGGGCATCCAGATAAAATTGCAGATCAAATTTCAGACGCTTTAATTGACAACTTTTTAGCTTTTGACGAAAATTCAAAGGTTGCTTGTGAAACTTTGGTTACTACCGGTCAGGTTATTTTGGCAGGCGAAGTAAAATCGAACACTTATTTAGATGTTCAGCAAATTGCGCGTGATGTAATCAAGAAAATTGGTTACACAAAAAGCGAATATATGTTCGATGCGAATTCGTGCGGAATTTTATCGGCAATTCATGAGCAATCGGCAGATATCAACCAAGGAGTTGACAAAGCAAATAAAGAAGAACAAGGTGCTGGTGACCAAGGTATCATGTTTGGTTACGCTACCACCGAAACCGAGGATTATATGCCTTTAGCATTAGATTTATCACACAAATTATTGCAGGAATTAGCAGAATTGCGTAGAGAAAACAAGGAAATTACCTATTTGCGTCCCTATGCAAAATCGCAGGTTACGTTGGAATATGACGATGATAACAAACCAAAACGTGTGGTAACGATTGTTTTATCAACCCAACACGACGATTTTGTTAAGCCCGAAAACAATTCTGCAGATGCTAAAAACACAGCAGAAAAAGCAATGCAAGATCAAATTAAAAAAGATATTGTGTCAATTTTAATTCCTCGCTTATTAAAGAAATATCCGCAATACCAACCTTATTTTAACAAGGAAATAACCTATCACATAAACCCAACAGGTATTTTCATCATTGGCGGACCACATGGAGATACAGGTTTAACAGGTAGAAAAATTATTGTTGATACGTACGGTGGTAAAGGTGCGCACGGTGGTGGAGCTTTTTCCGGGAAAGATCCAAGTAAAGTTGATCGTTCTGCGGCATATGCTGCAAGATACATTGCAAAGAACTTAGTTGCGGCTGGTGTTGCAGACGAATTGTTGGTTCAAGTTTCTTACGCTATCGGAATTGCTGAACCAATGGGCGTTTTCGTGAATACTTACGGAACAGCAAAAGTAAATTTAACCGATGGTGAAATTGCAGATAAATTACAGCAATTGTTTGATTTACGTCCGTATCATATCGAACAAACATTGAAATTAAGAAAACCAATTTACAGTGAAACTGCAGCTTACGGACACATGGGACGTAAAAATGAGGTTGTTAATAAAACTTTTAAAAACCCGAACGGTGAAGAAAAAACTATTGAGGTAGAATTGTTTACTTGGGAAAAGTTAGATAAAATCGATGCTGTAAAACAAGCTTTTAACTTATAATTGATACCATATAAATTTTTAACGAAAGTCGCTTTTAAAAAATATTAAAAGCGACTTTTTATTTCGATTGATTTATAAAATATTTCATTTTTTTTAAATACTTTAGTTGTAAAGTTGTACAAAGAAAAATTATGATTGATAAAGTTATTGTTGGTAGTGAAGAATGGTGTTCATTGCCAGAATTAAAGGTGCCTGCTATAAAAGTTCGGGTAGATTCTGGTGCAAAAACTTCCGCATTACATGCCGAACAAATTACACCTTTCGATAAAAATGGAGAAACTTGGGTGCGATTTGTGATTCATCCTATTCAAAAAAATGTTAAAAATTCTATTGTTTGCGAGGCAAAAGTAATTGATAAACGCATTGTAAAAAGCAGTACAGGAACACGCGAAAGTCGATTTGTTATTAATACCGAAATATCGCTTGGTGAAAAATCGTGGGTTATTGAATTAACTTTGACAAATCGCGATTCAATGGGTTTCCGCATGCTTTTAGGTCGTGAAGCTATGACTGGAAAAATTATTGTAGATCCCGACGAGCGTTTTAAATTTGGCGTTGTAACTCCAGAGAAAATCAAAGAATATTACAATACAACAAATATAGAAAAACACGGTTTACGGATTGGGTTACTGGCAAGTAATCCCGATTTATATTCAAACAAACGAATTATTGAAGCCGGTGAATTGCGTGGACATGAAATGCACTTTTTGAATATCAAGCATTGTTATATGAAATTAGATGCTCACCAGCCCGAAATTCATTATCGTGGCGGACGCATTTTGAACGATTTTGATGCGATCATTCCAAGAATTCGTCCTAGCATGACGTATTACGGATGTTCACTTATCC
>CAMLFV010000121.1 GCA_946479395.1 uncultured Flavobacterium sp.
ATATTGGTACATCGGCTTACCGATTAGACATTGGAATTGTAGATCCGGAGAATAAAGATCAGTACGTTTTAGGTATTTTGGTTGATGGGGAAAACTATGCGCAAACACAAACCACCAATGACCGAGAATTGTTAATTCCGAGTGTTTTAGAGGGTTTAGGCTGGAATATTTATCGAATTTGGACGTTGGATTGGATTAAGAATAAAGATAAAATTGTAGCAGAAATCAAGCAGAAGATCAACTCTGAAAAGTAGTTTACTCTTTAAATATAAAGCACTTTATTAAAAAAAAACGCCCCCAAATAGTGTTTAACTTTTTGGGGGCAGTTTATTTTTAGCAACTTTTTTTTTATTAAAACTTTCTCTTCGCAGTAATTTCTGCTATTTTAACAATAACTTCTGTTGCTTTTAAAATACTTTCTACAGGAACGTATTCGTATTTACCATGGAAATTATGTCCACCTGCAAAGATATTTGGGCAAGGTAAGCCCATGTATGAAAGTTGAGAACCGTCTGTTCCGCCACGAATAGGTTTAATAATCGGTTTTATGTTTAGTTCTTTCATAGCTTCTTCTGCAATATCAACAATATACATAACAGGTTCCACTTTTTCCTTCATGTTATAATATTGATCTTTTATTTCGCAATCAACAATTTTATCGCCAAATTTTTCAGCATATTTTTTGTTGAATTTGTTAACCATTTCACGGATCAGTTTTTTACGCTTTTTGAATTTTTTCATGCTGTGATCGCGAATAATCATGTGAACTTCGGTTTCTTCAATAGATCCATGAATATCGTTTACATGGAAAAATCCTTCATAACCAGTTGTTTTTTCAGGAACTTCTTTTAAGGGTAGTTTTGATATAAATTTGTTAGCTAAAAGCATCGAGTTTATCATTTTACCTTTTGCATAACCAGGGTGTACGCTTTTCCCTTTGAAAATTAATTTAACACCTGCAGCATTGAAATTTTCGTATTCTAATTCTCCAATCTGACTTCCATCCATCGTGTAAGCCCAATCAGCACCAAATTTTTCAACATCGAATTTGTGTGCACCACGACCAATTTCTTCATCGGGAGTAAAGCCAATTCTGATTTTTCCATGTTTAATTTCCGGATGTTGAACTAAATATTCCATTGCAGAAACAATTTCGCAAATTCCCGCTTTATCATCAGCTCCTAACAAAGTTGTTCCGTCAGTAGTAATGATTGTTTGACCTTTATATTGTAATAAATCGTCAAAATAACTTGGCGACAATACAATGTTTTGTTCTTTATTTAAAAGGATATCACCTCCATCATAATTTTCAACAATTTGTGGTTTTACATTTGCACCTGTAAAATCTGGTGACGTATCAAAATGCGAAACAAATCCGATTGTAGGAACTTCGTGAGAAACATTGCTTGGCAAAGTAGCCATTATGTAGGCATTTTCATCGATAGTTACTTCTTCTAAACCAATTTGTTTTAGTTCTTCGACTAACTTATTCGCTAAATTCCATTGTTTTTTGGTTGATGGAGTAGTTTCTGAATTTGGATCCGATTCTGTATCAACAGTTACGTAACTTATAAATCGGTCAATAATATGTTGTTTGTTTTTCATTTTAAATTAAAGCTTTAATCTTACAAATTTATTAAAAACAGATTAGTTTATGAAAGTTTCATATAGTTTTTAATGTTTGTTAAAAGAAATAGATAATTCCATTATGTCTTTAAATAATCTTACATTTATGATTTTCCATATATTATACCTATCTTCAATTTTTAGGCACAATTTCTGCGTAGTAAATAGCGAATAGAAAATTAACCTTACAATTATGAGTAACTTTTTTGGAGCACCACCCATTTCTTACGAAAGCATAAAAGATTTAGAACAACAATCAGGTGATTTAATTATTTATGCCATTCCTTTAATGGCTTTTTTTACAGTTTTAGAGATTTGGTATTCTTGGTATTCTGAAAAAAGAAATTACAACACTAAAGAAAGTTTGGGATCTTTGTTTGTAGGACTTGGGAATGTTGCAATTAATTTGTTCTTTAAAGTTGCTTTTATTTACGGTACGGTTTATATTTATAATTTGGTGCCTTGGCGAATGGAATTAAATTGGTGGACCTTATTTCCATGTTTGTTGATTTATGATTTTTGTAGTTATTGGGCACACAGAATATCACATTTTAACCGATTCTTCTGGGCTACACACGTTATACATCACAGTGCCGATAATTATAACCTTACTGTTTCTTTTAGATTAAGCTGGGTTCAACATTTTAAATTACTTTTCTTTTTACCAGTTGCTTTTCTTGGATTTCATCCAGTAATCTTTTTTATTGTGAATCAAATATCGGTGTTGTTTCAGTTTTGGCAGCATACCGAATATATTGGGAAACTTCCGCGTTTTATTGAAGCAATTTTTGTTACTCCATCAAACCATAGGGTTCATCATGGATCAGACGAAAAATATATAGATAAGAATTTTGCAGCAATTTTTATTTTTTGGGATATGTTGTTAGGAACGTATCAACCAGAAGAAGAAAAGCCTACTTACGGTATTACTACAAAAATAGATCATAAACTGAATCCTTTACACTTGAATTTTCATGAGTATAATGATATGTTGAAGGATGTTAAAAACGCTAAGACTTTTAAGGAAAAATGGTTTTATATATTTGGAAGTCCAGGCAAAATTGACAAGTTAAAAAAGCAATCTATTAATTTAAAAGCATAAATTTTTCATATTGATTAATTTTTTTTAGAAACCAGATGATAAAATCTCTCCACCCCAAATTAGATCTTAAATTTTAATTACTATCAAATTCAAAAGCATTAACAAATACCTAAATGTTATTCATAAAGGATTTATTTCTGAACTGATAAATAAACACACTATAAAATAGAAGTTAAATTTGAATATAATATTTTTATTATTTATGTGTACTTTTTTACACATTAAGTGAATATTTTACACACGATAAAAAATTACAGTTTAACCAAAACGCCTTTTCTTTTTACAATGTTTTTATAATCCCACTGAATTTCAACCGATTTTTTTAACCATCTATGTAAGTCTCCTTTATTAATTTCATTTATTGAATTATAGAAAACCGAAGCATCTTTAAACTTTTTACCGTGAATGTTTAATTTTTGTTCTTCAAAATCAATACCGCTCCAAAACATTAACCGTATTCCTGCTTTTTGCTTGCTGTAACCAACAATAGGATTTTCGTTTAAAAACCAAACCGGGTGGGCATGCCAAATTTTATTTTCGGCATTTGAAAGGTTTGCAGATATTTCGGAAGAAAGAACATCACAAATTGCCTGATCTTCTGCAGAAAGTGCTTCGTTATAATTAAAAATATCCTGATTCATAATTAGTTGTATGAATTTAATGCCAAAATATATTTATCAATATAAAGTTGTTTGTCTTTTGATTTGTATTGCTGAATATATCGGGGGTGTTCAAAAACGGTTATTTTATCGAACAATTTAGCTTCGTTATTTATTTTGTTAATGAATGTTGCATTCTTTTTTCCTAAAACAAAAACTTCATTAGTATCTAAACCTAAAGCAATATGGCTTTTTAAAGATTCAATCATAAAATCTTTTACCATTTTAAAAAGCTGTAAATCATCATAATAATTTGCGTTGATCCAATTACCATTTTTATTTTTCTGAACAATCGCCAACGGAAAAGGGGAGTTAATGTAAAAATCTTCGTAAAACTTTTTTACTCCACCATATTCTTCGATTAAATCATAAATAAAAACCGATGAAATTTCGTGCGTATGTGCCGATTCCATTTTTATGCCGCAAACACTTTCCAAACGTTTGGAATCGGTAAACGGAACGCCCGTAACGCCTGCACCATGCCGACTTGGATTGATTCCGATAATAAATTTTCGTTTGTTGTTGTCGTTATAATATTTATGGTAAAACTGTTGCATCACATCCAAGGTTTCCGGGTTTGATAAATACGGATTTAAAACCTGAAAATTATCAGGTAATTCGCCCGAATAGTTCAGCTGTTTGTTGAAAGCAATCACTTTGTCGGCAAACGTTTTTTTCATAACAAAGCACTGATTTTAATTTTTGTACGATCCACATTTAACCAGATAATCGCCGTAATAAGGCTCTGTTAAGTTTGATATAATAACGCCCTTACTTGTTGACGCATGTACAAACATATTGTTGTGCAGATAAATTCCCACATGGTTTACCGTGCCGGTTTTACCGAAAGAAAAGAACACCAGATCGCCTTCCTTTAAATCGTTGGTGTATTTGCGTTTAACATTTTCGGCAATATCTTTTGATACACGCGGAATTTGAATTTTATAAATTTCTTTGTATAAAACGTTGGTAAAGCCCGAACAATCAATTCCGTCTTGGTTATTACCGCCATATTTATAAGGTGTTCCGTACCAATCAATGATAAAATTATACAGATTTTTATTTTTCAAGGTGCTTTCGCTAACATCTAAAATTTTACTTATTTCAGCTAAATCATTAGGTTTTTTAATGGTGTTTTTTTTTGTAGTAGCAACACTTTTACTGCTTTTGTTTTTCTTGTAATTATCGCGCCAATCTGTTTTTGCTTTACAGCCAACCATAAAAAGTATCAGCAAACACATTCCAATTTGTTTTGAAATGAAAAAAACCGGAGATTTCCGGTTTTGTATGTTATTCATCATTTTTATTGATGTTTTTTAATTGAACTAATTTCTCTTTCCACAAATTTAATTCATCTCTATGGCGATCAATATTTTTATTGATTTCTTTCACCAACGGATTGTCTGCTTTTGCGTTTGAAATAAACTGCACATTATTCTCCAACTGAAAAATTTCCGATTGCAATTCTTCTATCTTTCTTTGAACAAAAACGGTTTCATTTTGCAAACGTCTGCCGTCGTTACTTTCAATTAAATGTTCAATTTTATTATTGAATTTAACCAGTTCGGCTTCTTTTTTAGATAAACTTAATTTATCGAACAAAGCATCTAAAACCTTGTTGAATTTACCTTCAATATGTCTGCGGGTTTGTGGTACAGCTCCCAACGTTTTCCAGTTTTCAATATGCTTTTTAATGGCATCCAAATCCGTTTTATGATCACCGGTTAGTTCAAAATCTTTCAAACTTTCCAGGTAATCCTTTTTGCTGTTGAAATTAACCATTTCCGATTCCATTTCTTTGTTTCGTTCGGTATGTAATCGATCAAAATAAGAATTACAGATCTGCTTGAATTCCTTCCATAAACTGTCAGAAAATTTTCTTGGTACGTGCCCAACATGCTTCCAATCTTCCTGAATTTTTTTCATTGCAGGCGTTGTAGCATCGTAATCGGTACTTTCTGCCAATGATTTTGCCTGCTCAATTAAAGCTTGTTTTTTAACTAAATTATCTTGCTGTTCTTTTTTAATGTCTTTGTAGAAATTGTTCTTTAAAACATTAAAGTTTCTTGTTACATTTTTAAATTCAGCCCAAGTTTCCTCGCTTTGTTCAGCAGGAACTCTACCCGTACTAAAAAACTTAGTTCTTAAGGTTTCAATTTCTTTAATGGCATTTTGCCAATCGTTATGCGAATTGAATTCTTTCGACGAAATTTCGTTAATTCCTGCAATTAATTCCTTCTTTTTCGTCAGATTGTTTTCTTCGCGCTCACGAATTTCATTTTGTAATAACTCGCGTTTACTGTGCAACTGCTTGGTAATCTCGCTGAAATTCTGCCAAATTTCTTCACGGTATTCTTTAGCAACCGGCCCAATTTCTTCTTTCCAGATACGGTGTAACGTCTGCAGTTCACGGAATGCCTTACGAATATCCGGTTCGTTTATCAACAAACTTGCACGTTCAATTATTCGCTGTTTTTGCTCTAAATTGTTCTTGAAATCCATATCACGGGCTTCACGGTCTAAATGCAACTGATCGTAAAAACGTTCGATATGAAAATGGAAATTGTTCCAAACGTGGTTATAATTATCTTTTGGAATGGCACCGGCACTTTTCCAACGGTCGCGCAACTGCTGGATGTCTTTTAAAGCCGCATTGTAATTTTCGGTATTGTCAACCAGTTCTTTTAATTCTGAAATGATCTGATTTCTGTCGGCTAAATTTTTCTTTAACTGATCTTGAATCGATTTAAAATGTGAACTTCGCTGATCTCTGTATTGATTATATAACGAGTTAAACTGATTTTTAGCAGGAAGTTCGTACTGAAAATCTGTTGAAAAAGCATCAGGATTTTCTTCTAAGAATACCTTTCGCTTTTCGTCGATCAGTTCACTGTATTTATGTAAGAAACTGCGTTTTATACCTTCCACATGGTCGCGTATTGCAGTTATCTTTTCGTTTTTTATTAAATTTTCAAGTTCAACGTTCAATTCATCTAACGATAATTCATCGTAATTAACCATAGGAATATGGTTGCTTTCGTTGATTGACGACGTTTCGCTGTCTTCTGCATTTGTTGAATTTATAGCATCAACAATGGTGTTTGTTTCTGTTTCAGGGTTCAATCCGTCTGCTTGTGGCAGGTTATCATTCTTTTCTTCTAACATCTTCTTAAATGTGTAAGTTTTACAAAATTATTTTTGAAAGATAAATAATTAATTGAAAGGCAACAAATATTTCATAAGAAATAATGCTAACTATTCCAAATTTTCCATGATTCTTCTGCCTGAATTTCCAGCATTTCCAAGCCGTTTTTAATATCTGCACCTTTTTCTTTGCATTTTTTTAAAAAAATTGTTTCAGAAGGATTGTAGATTAAATCGTAAGCTAAATGATTGTTTGTTATGAAGTTGTATGGAATTTCCGGAGCTGAATCTACATTTGGAAACGTTCCAACAGGCGTACAGTTAATGATAATGGTATGATTTTGAATGATTTCTTCTGATAAATCTTCATAAGTGTTTTCACCGTTTCTCGATACAATTAAAGTTTTAATTTCTAATTGATCTAAAGCATAAATTACCGCTTTGCTTGCACCACCGGTTCCTAAAATCAAGGCTTTATTGTGGTGTGATTTTAGTAAAGGTTCTATTGACTTTTTAAAACCAATCCAATCGGTATTAAAGCCGATTTTTTTTCCGTTTTCGATTTTTATGGTGTTAACTGCACCAATTTTCTCCGCATGAAAATCTAACGAATCTAAATACGGAATAATAGTTTCTTTATACGGAATTGTAACATTAAAACCATAATTATTTATATTGAATATATTATTTAATTTAGATAAGCTATCTATATCAAAATTAATATATTGTGAATTTAATATATCCTCATTTTTAAACTTATTGTTGAAATAATTCCGCGAAAAAGAGTAGCTGATTTTTTTGCCAATTAAACCATATGTTTTCATAAACAATTATTTTTTACCAGAACTTCCACCAGGATTTTTTTCTAAATGTAATAGATGAACTCCCCTCAATAAAATATCTTCCCTTAATTTCTTTAGTATCCAAATTTATTGAAAAATCTTGCCATTGTTCAGTGTCACAAAGATCATATGTTTTTCCAAAAAGAACGTTGTCTTGAATTTTTAAATCTTTTATACCATCTACAGATAATCGCTTACTACGCCACAAACTATTTTCATAAATATAATAATCAAAAATTTTTACAGAATCAGAAAATATTAAGTTTTCATAGTTATGATTTAATGCATATTCTACTCCTAACTCATAAGAGGCAATGGGTTTTTTATTTTCTGGCGCCATTACATAAACAAAACCACCAGCTATAACAATAACAATATTAAACTTTGGATAGTCAAAAACATCATAATAATTTGTCCAACCTGGTTTAAAGTTTGCTATCCAGTTAGTTCCGTCTTTACTATAAAATTTTAGAACAAAACCCTCTGAAAAGAAACCTTCTGCATCTGTATTTATAGGAATATACATTGGTCCATAAGCGGGTAAGCTTTTTAATACTTCAAATTGATTTGAAGTATGAGTGGACAAATTATTCTTGATTAAAATTCTGTAAGTAATTTTGCACTTGATCGTTTTCCCAAACTGTTGGAAAAAGATCTTGTAACAATGTTCGGTTTTTATAATTTAATGCCAGTGCATTTGTTAAATGATACATTGCTTTTTCGGTTTGATCGGTAAGCATATACAAACCAACCAAACGGTATTCAATTTCGTATTCGTCGTTAAAAATATCGCGAGCCTTCAATAATTTTTCAATTGCCTGCGGATAATCTTTCAACAAACGAAAACAATCGCTCCAAAACAACCAAG
>CAMLFV010000122.1 GCA_946479395.1 uncultured Flavobacterium sp.
AAGGATCAGGAAGTTACTTTAATGTTGGATTAGGTGTTCAGTACAAGTTTAAAAAGTAATTAAAATATATATTAATAAAAAAGGGATTGTTTTAAACAATCCCTTTTTTATTTCTTCTCGTTTTTAGGAAGATATTCGTTAGTTTTCTTTGAAGCAGTAAATTTTTTATAGCCAAATAAAGCCAAAACAATAGCAGCCATTGCTAAATATACATATTGCATAATACTTAATTTTGTAAAACAAATGTAATATATTTTAAAACAGCTTTTACAAATTTTTGTTTTTTGATAAGTTCATTAATGCAGGTGTAAAAAACGAACAGATTCCAATTAGAATAATTACCAGTCCAAGTATAATGAAAGTATAGTTTATTCCTATAAAATCGGCAATAAAACCAGTAAACAATAATCCGATGATTGATGGAAGCACCGAAAAACTATAGTACAGCGAAAAAACACGACCTAACATATTGTGCTGGATTTCCTCTTGAATTATCGTTGTAAAACTGGCGTTGTAAAGTGAAGCTGAAATTCCACCAATTGCTGTTAAGATCACAAAAAATACAAACTGATCTGCCGATAACCAGCCCGACCAAGCAAACGTAACACCAATAATTATGTGCATGAAGTTGATAATAATTACTTTGCTTATCCTTGGTTTCCAAATTCCTAACAAACCGCCGCCGACTAACATTCCCACGCCCCAAATAACTTCAATAATACTTATTTCGAATTTATCGCCTTTAAAATGATTGATCGTTAGCAACGGGAAAAGTACGGCAACCGGCATAATACAGAATAACCCCACGATGGAGTATAAAAATAGATACCACAAACCTTTGTTACGAGTAATTTCGTTAAAAGCCGTTTCCATATCGTTCCAAATATTATTAAAGCTTGCTGCCGTTTTTTCATCGGGAATGGTATTGGGAATGTAAATAAACAACAGCGAAATAATGGCAAATGCTGCTCCGAAAATATCTAAAAGCAACACATTACCTATTGATAGCATTCCAATAGCAAAAGCTCCTAAAGCCGGACCAGCGATTCCCGAAACCGATTGAATAATCTGGTTGATACCTGCAATTCGCAATAATTCTGATTGTGGTGCCAACAGTGGAATTGAAGCCTGCATGGCGGGCATGTGAAAGGCAGATCCTACCGATCGCAAACCTAACATTACATAGATAAGCGGTAAACTTTCGTATCCGAAATAAAAACTTATCGACATGAATAAAGTGCACAAAGCAACAAAACCATCGGCAAAAATCATGGTCTTTTTTCTATCCCAACGGTCAATATAAACTCCCGCAAACGGACCAATCAATGCTTGCGGTAAAAGTGCTGCAATAGCAGCAAAAGCCAGTACTTCGGCTGATTCTGTTTTTAAACTCAACCAAATAATTATGGCAAAATTTACGGCAGAACTACTTATTAAAGAAATAAATTGACCAATCCACAGAATGGTAAATTTTCTTTTCCAATTAGTATCCATAAGAATAAATGAGTGTTTTTTGTTTTATAAGTTCTTAAACGATTACTTTTTCTATTTCTTTGATTATTGAAGGTGTTTTTTCGCTAATTTCTAAAATTGTTTTCTGCATTTCTTCGGCAGACAGTTCGTTTGTTTTTTGTTCCAAAAGAATTAATTTATCTACAATTTCGTTAATTTTTAACTGACGGAACATGGGCAGCATTTTATGTGCGGTTTGTTTCACGGTTTCAATATCATTATTGGCGAACGAATTGTTTAAAACTTCGATATCGGTTTTAGAACTTGTAAAAAACGACTCTACAATAAGCTTAATTGCTTCTTTATCATTTTCCAGCAAATTAAATAAATCAGTTAAATCAAAATCATCATAATTTAATTTCATAGTCAGAATATTTTGGGTCGATGCTTTTACCGGTTCTTTAGCTTTAATACGTAAAATTTTGTAAATTGTGTTGTATAACGTATTGATATTTAATGGTTTTTGCATGTAATGATTAAAACCAAGCTTTTTGTATTCATGTTCATCAAAATCAATTTTTCCGGTTAGGGCAATTACAGGCGTATTCTTATAATTTTCTAATGATCGAATATCCTCTATAACTTTTAAACCGCTGTAAAATGGCATCTGCATATCGGTAATAATTAACTGATATTGTTCTTGTTGCAAAATTTCTTTTGCAAGTGCGCCGTTTTCTAAAGTAGTCAGTTTTTTAACTTTCGTACCAAATATTTCTTCGATTAATTTCAATTGCAGCTGATCATCATCAATAACCAAAATCTTTTTGTTTTCTAATTTCTTGGCGTTATCATACTCAAAATCGGCTTCTTTTTCAATAGCAGTGTCCTCTTCAAAAGGCTTCAACGGAATAGTAATATAAAAAATAGTTCCCTTATTATGCTCGCTTTCAAAATGAATAGATCCATTTAATAAACCAACCAAACGTTTGGTAATGTTCAATCCTAAACCAGAGCCGCCGTAACTTTCATTATTATTATGCGCCTGCACAAATTCTACAAACAAATCGTCTTTGTTTTCAACTTTAATACCAATTCCAGTGTCGGTAATTTTAATAATCGCCAAATTATTATCTAAATTGGCATCAACACGAACTTCGCCTTTATGTGTGAATTTTATGGCGTTAGAAATTACGTTGGTTAAAATTTGTTGAATTCTAAAAGCATCAGAATTAAAATCTGCATTCAATTTTTCATCGATATTAAATACCAAATCAATTTGCTTTTTATTGGCACTGTTTCTAAGATTGTTTGATATGTTTTGAAGCAAATCGTTAAAGTTGAATTTTCCTGTTTTGATCTTAATTTTATTGTATTCCAAATTCGAAAACAATGAAAGATCGTCAACCATTTTCTTGATGTATTTTGTTGATTGAATGATGTTTTTAAGGAATTCTTTCTGTTTTGCCGTTTTAAGAGTATTTTGCAAAAGTGCCGAAAAACCAAGCAAAGAATTTATGGGCGAAACCATATCGTGCGAAATAGTTGCCATAAAAAAGCTTTTTTGTTTCATTAAATCCTGCATATCTTGATTTAATTTTTCGAGCTTTTGTTTGTTTAAAGCCGATTTGTTTAAATCACGAAGAATGATGAAACCAAAAAACAAAGCGATTACCGAAATAATGATTCCGATCTTTGCAATATTGTTACTAACCTTATCAATTACATTTTTGCTTGATTCGTATTTAATGTTCGATGATTCTACTACAATTTTCTCTACTTCTGCCAGTAAATCGCGCAAACGGTTGCTTAATTCTTGGTTTCGTTTAATCAACAAAGCTTCTTTGTCGTAATATCTTTTCAGTAGTTTTAATTCATTTTTCTTGGCTGCCGAGAAAATATTTTCTGTTGCTTCATTTATTTTTTGTTGATTTTCTTTTTGAATTGCTTCTTGCTCTTGTTTAATTTTAGCATTTTGACTTTCTAATCTTTCTTGGTTTTCTTGATCTTTATTTTTTATAGACCCGAATACCCTGCCCCAAAAATTTGTTTTTTCTACAACTGTATCAATTTTTACAATTTTTTGAGCTGATTCGTTGTGTATGGTTTGTATTTTATTTTTAGCTTCGTTATAAATATCAAAATTTGTGTATTTTGATTGGACATCTAAAACTTGATCAAACGTCAAGCTCTTTAAATTAATAATATTGGTGATGGTATCTAATTTGTTTTTAAGATTTTGATTTTCAATGCTTTTGTTTTTTAGAACGCCAATTCTTAAAATCAAAGAATCTAATTGATTATGATATGATTTCGCCGCCTTTTTATCGTAAGAAAGTAACGCCAACCTGCCCGAGTTATCTACCGAATACAATTCACTTACAATACTACCTAATTCAATTACTTTGGTATTCTCGGTTAAAAGATCGTCTTTAGAAACATTCAAGTTTTTAACTTCACGTAATATATAAAGAATCGATAAACTGAAAATACCAATTAAAAATATGTATCCTAAGGTAAGTTTTACTTTTAAATTCTGCTCGGTTGTCATAGATCAAATTTTTTACTAAAATAAAAAAAGACTACCGAAAACGATAGCCTTTTATGTTTTGATATTATAAAGTTGCTATTATTTAGCAATTCCTCTTGAAATTACAATTTTTTGGATTTCTGAAGTTCCTTCGTAAATCTGTGTGATTTTTGCATCACGCATCATACGTTCTACGTGGTATTCACTTACATAACCGTTACCTCCGTGAATTTGAACCGCTTCAACCGTAGTATCCATAGCTGTTTGCGATGCAAATAATTTTGCCATTGCTCCAGAAATAGAAATATCTTCGCCATTGTCTTTTTCACTCGCCGCTTTCATACACAACATACGTGCTGCCGTAATGTTCACCGCCATATCTGCCAATTTAAAAGCAATTGCTTGGTGGTTAATAATTTCTGTTTTAAACGCTTTACGTTCTTTAGCATATTTTAAGGCCAATTCGTAAGCACCTTGTGCAATACCTAAAGCTTGCGACGCAATACCAATACGTCCACCGTTTAAAACATTCATAGCAAAAGCAAAACCAAAGCCGTCTTCGCCAATTCTGTTTTCTTTAGGAACTTTAACATCTGTAAACATTAATGAATGCGTGTCGCTTCCGCGAATTCCCATTTTCTTTTCTTTTGGACCAATTTCAAAACCAGCCCATCCTTTTTCAACAATAAAAGCGTTGATTCCTTTATGTCCTTTTTCAGGGTGCGTGTGTGCAATAACCAAGTAAGTTGATGCTGTGCTACCGTTTGTAATCCAGTTTTTAGTACCGTTTAACAAATAATGGTCACCCATATCAACCGCAGTTGTTTTTTGCGATGTAGCGTCAGATCCTGCTTCTGGTTCCGATAAACAAAAAGCGCCGATTACTTCACCAGATGCCAATGGTACCAAATATTTTTGTTTTTGTTCTTCTGAACAGTATTTTTCCATTCCCGCACAAACCAACGAGTTGTTAACAGACATAACAACCGCAGCCGACGCATCAACTTTAGCAATTTCTTCCATTGCCAAAACATAAGAAACACTGTCTAAACCAGCGCCACCATATTTTGGGTCAACCATCATTCCTAAAAATCCAAGCTCACCCATTTTTTTTACTGCATCAGCAGGAAATTTAGAGTGCTCGTCACGTTCAATAACTCCAGGTAATAATTCAGTTTGAGCGAAATCACGAGCAGCTTGTTGAATCATTAATTGCTCTTCAGTTAATTTAAAATCCATCTATTAATATTGTTTTTATAAACACGTTAATTTTTCGCTCCAAATATAATTGAATATTGCGAATTTTTCAAAAAATATCTTTAATTTTAATTTATGAATACAGAAAAATTTAAAGTCCTAGGTGTAATGTCAGGTACTTCGTTAGACGGAATTGATTGCGCCGTTGTAGAATTTACAAAGAATAATAATGTTTGGAATTTTGATTTTATTTCAGGAAAAACAACTGCTTATTCTAAAGATTGGCAGCACAAATTACAGCATGCTATTCATCTTTCTGATACCGATTTACATCTTTTAAATATTGAATACACGTATTTTTTAGCCGAATTTTTAGCCGACTTTATTACAGATAATAATTTGACTGATCTAAATTTTATTTCATCGCACGGACACACGGTTTTGCATCAGCCCGAAAATGGAATTACCCTGCAAATTGGAAATTTACCGACTGTTACCGATATGATTTCGTTGCCTTTTGTGTGCGATTTTCGTGTGCAGGATGTACAATTAGGCGGACAAGGAGCTCCGTTGGTTCCCATTGGTGATCGTTTACTTTTTGCCGATTATGATTATTGTTTAAATTTAGGTGGATTCTCTAATATTTCTTTTGAAGAAAATAAGGAACGAATTGCGTTTGATATTTGTCCGGTGAACACCTTATTGAATCATTTTGCAAAAAAATTATGTAAAGATTTTGATGAAAGCGGAAATTTCGCATCATCAGGAACGGTAAATCAAGATCTGTTGAATGAATTGAATAATCTATCGTTCTATAATCAGCAAGGTCCAAAATCATTGGGAGTAGAACAAGTAAATACAATTTATCTTCCACTGATCGAAAAATATCAGTTAACCGCTCAAGATCACTTGGCAACCGTAACAGAACATATCGCGTATCAAATAGCATCAATCCTAAAAAAATCAAACTCAAAATTATTGGTAACAGGCGGTGGCGCATTCAACGGACATCTTATCAATAGGTTAAAATTTTACGCACCAAATACCACCGTTGTGTTAGGATCTAAAGAAATAATAGAATTTAAAGAAGCCGTAATTTTTGCTTTTTTGGGTGTGTTGCGTGTTACAAATACAGACAATGTATTGAGCAGTGTTACTGGGGCATCAAAAAATCATTGTTCGGGTACTATATTTAATGAGGAATTATTAAGAAGTAATTGCTAAATTGATTTGTAATGAATTATATTTGTCGGGAAAATAAAAAGTAATCAATATAATGAAAGATTTATTAAAGAAATTCGAAGATAAAAAACCAGAAGTTGTTTTTCATTGGTCTGATTCTGAAACAGAAGCAGAAGGGTGGACAGTAATTAATTCATTACGTGGTGGTGCTGCAGGTGGTGGTACACGTATGCGTAAAGGATTGGATATGAACGAGGTTTTGTCTTTGGCTAAAACTATGGAAGTGAAATTTACCGTTGCAGGTCCGGCTATTGGTGGTGCAAAATCTGGTATTAATTTCGATCCTGCTGATCCGCGTAAAGAAGGCGTTTTACGTCGTTGGTACAAAGCAGTTTTTCCTTTATTGAAAAATTATTATGGAACAGGTGGCGATTTAAATGTTGATGAAATTCACGAAGTAATCCCAATGACCGAAGATTGTGGTTTATGGCATCCGCAAGAAGGTGTTTTTAACGGACATTTTAAACCAACCGAAGCAGAAAAAATCAACCGTATTGGTCAGTTGCGTCAAGGTGTTTTAATGGAAGTTGTAAATCCTGCGTACACGCCAGACGCTGCTAAAAAAATAACAGTTGCCGATTTAATTACAGGTTACGGTGTTGCCGAAGCGGTAAATCATTACTACAATATTTACGGCGGTAACGTAAGTGGTAAAAAAGTAATTGTTCAAGGATTTGGTAATGTAGGTGCAGCAGCAGCATATTACTTTGCACAAATGGGTGCTAAAGTTGTTGGTATTATTGACCGTGACGGTGGAATTATGAATCCGGACGGCTATTCGTTTGAAGAAATAAAAACGTTATTCTTAAACAAAAACGGAAATACATTGGTTGCAGATAACATGATTCCTTTTGCTGAAATTAATGAGAAAATCTGGAGTATGGGTGCTGAAGTATTCGCGCCTTGTGCAGCTTCTCGTTTAATTACAAAAGAGCAGGTTGATGTAATGATTAATGCTGGATTAGAAGTTATTTCATGTGGAGCGAACGTTCCGTTTGCAGATAAAGAAATTTTCTTTGGTCCAATTATGGAATATGTTGATTCTAAAATCAGTTTAATTCCAGATTTCATTTCAAACTGTGGTATGGCACGCGTTTTTGCTTACTTCATGGAAAGTCGTGTACCAATGAACGATGCTAAAGTTTTCGAAGATACATCGAACACTATTAAAAAAGCATTAGAAAATGCGCACGCTTTAAATTCGTCTAAAACAGATATTTCTGCAGCAGCTTTTGAAACCGCTTTAAAACAATTAGTGTAATTTCAACACAATATATACATTAAAGCAAGTAGAAATACTTGCTTTTTTTGTACAAATTATACAATATAATGTATATTTACCTAAAATTTAAGCTTAATTAGAAAATATGATGATGCAGTTTACAAACGAAGAAAAAAAATCAATGGCAATAACAACACCGGTAGTTGGAGTTTTGTTGATGATT
>CAMLFV010000123.1 GCA_946479395.1 uncultured Flavobacterium sp.
TAAAATCTTCTGATTTATTGCTTAAAACCGTCGCATAATTTTGTTTAATCATCATGAATTTCTTTGCCAATGGTGTCTGATAGAATTCAATTAAATTTTCCACTTCGCTTTGTGATAAGTTTTGCGAATAATAAGCAATTAAATTCTTTTTCTGCTTGGCAATTAAAGGCTCCATATCCTTTTTAAAACTTTCGCGATTGTTCACAGAAAGTTGTTTGGATATTTCGTCTGCAATATTGTAAAACTCTTGTACTTCACCCGATAGTTCAACCAATTTAATCACATCAGTTTTGTTAGCTTGGGCAAAACTGTGCGTTGCAACAAACAGCATTACCAATAACATAATTTTCTTCATAACTTTTTTTAAGGTAAAATTAAAATATTTTAAGGAATATCCAAATATTTATGAGTTTGAGTAGAAATTGCCCATTTAGGATTATTTTTTACATAATCAATAACCAATGGCAGCATCTCATCCTTCTTACCCCACTCTACCTGCAAATATAATCTGGCATTTTTATTTACTCTGGCAGCTTGTTCTTCGGCAAATTTAAAATCATGATGATTGTAAATAATACATTTTAACTCGTTCGCAGCATCGTAAACACTTTGTGTAGGAAGTTTCTTTTTCTTTGGCGACAAACATATCCAATCCCAAAAACCAGACAATTCATAAGCTCCGGATGTTTCTATATTCGTCTGAATTCCCTTTTCTTTTAATTTTGAGGTAAGATGATCTAAATTCCACATTAACGGTTCTCCGCCAGTAATTACAACCAATTTACCATTTTCTTCGGCTTGCGAAACAATATCGCTTACCAAAACTTTAGGATGCAGGTTTTCGTCCCAACTTTCTTTAACATCGCACCAATGGCAACCAACATCGCATCCTGCCAAACGTATAAAATATGCCGCGTGACCAGTGTAAAAACCTTCTCCTTGAATGGTGTAAAAAGCCTCCATTAAAGGTAACGATTCAACTATTGTTTCTGCTGTTGTCATTTTTTATTTTTTTGCAAAGATACGATAGTTATCCTAAAAAGTTTTCATAAAAAAAGAGCAACCGTTAAGTTGCTTTAAAACATAAAACTATTTATAAATTTCACAGATTACAAATTTTCATTATCATGATTATACAATTCCCATGTAGCATCTCTTACAAGATAATACCGTGGATAACTTTGAGCTTGAAATCTACCTAAGTTCTTAATTTCGACCATATCCTCACCAACCCTCAACTCAAAATCACCCTTTAGTTTTACTTTTTTATTCAAATAAATACTGTCCCAAGCTTTCAAACCTGAAATTGCATATACTTCATCATTCCCAGACAATATCGCACCATATTTTACATTTTTTGCTGTTCCAATAACAACATTGTAATTACTTGATTTTGTTACAGGTTTACAATCTACCATTAAAAACAAACAAACTAAAGCACCAAACTTTATTAGCAATCTACTTATCATAAATTATGCATTACAAAAAAGAGCAACCGTTAAGTTGCTCTTTTGTTATTTATTTAGCGTTTTGCACTTGCTTTCTTGCGTACTCGTTACTAGAATCTAATCGTAGTACTTTTTGGAAAGAACTTGTTGCCTTTGCTTTGTTTGTAGTTTGGTTGTAATTACCAATCATGGTGTAAGCTTCAATTAACGCATCTTTAAAAGCAGCATCGTTTGCAAATCCTTTCTGAGTTAGCAATTCGATAAATCCTTCGTAATCTTTTTCCATTTTAGCTAAAGATGTTGGTGTGTTTAAGTTTCTATTCACACGAGCACTGATTAAGTAAGCTTCAAACGTAGGAGTCTTTTTTAAAGAGTTATCTAAGTTGTCTTTCGCTTTCTGTAACTGATCGTTAAACATTGGCTTATCGCTCGCCATGTAAAGTGCATTACCTTTGTAATACATATCGTACACATAGTAAGGCGATTTTTCGTCTTTAGAAGCTAAATCAAATACGAAATAAGCTTGTTCAAAATGTTCGTCTTTAAACAAATCCATTCCTAACTCGTGTAAAGCAACTCCCAATTTAGGATTTTCTTTAACCGCTTTAGCCATTTCATCGATCGATTTTTTGTAAACCGTTTCATTAAAAGTTCCGTCTTCTTCACGTGAAGCTTCTAATTCAGACAATCCTTTGTATAAATAATCTATTGGCAATAATTGATCTTTTTTATCCTGAACATCAAAATACATGTTGATGTTTTCTTTAGCATCTAAAAATTTACCGTTTTGGAAATCGGCAATTGCACGGTAACGGTACATAAAGAAGTTATCTCCACGTGTGTACCATTTTGTTCTAACCAAATCTCCTAAAGCCTTGTAATCTTTATTTTTGATTAAGTAGGCAGCCAATTCGTTATCAACATCCATACTTTCGCCAATCATTCCGTGGTATTTGAAATAGTTTTCTACACCAGGCTGTAAAAGCGCTTTATCGTCTTTAAAACGAGCGTAATCTGCATGCGTTAATGCCAACTGTTTGTAAACATCAGCATACGCTGGATCTTTAGAAACTATGGTATCATACACTTTTATAGCATCTTCAAATTCGTTACCTGCACGTAAAACATCAGCCAATTTCATTTTAGGTAAATGACTGTTTGGAAATCTTTTCGATGTTTCATAATAAACTCGGCGTGCATCAACAAAACGTTTTTCTGCAAAGTAAATATCTCCACGGGCAATGTGCGGTTCAGGAGTTTCTAAATTTACGAACAATGCTTTGTTTACAAATTCTAATGCCAAGTCGTAATCAGGTTTTGGAGCGAAAGTATAAGCGTGAGCTATATCCAAATAAGTTTGATAATCTTTTGGACCAATATTTAAAGTTGCTGCATTAAATTTTGATTTCGCTTCTTTATCTTTTTGTGTAAGTAAACCTAATTTGCCCAATCCAAGATTGTTAACATCAACATCCTTAACGGCTCTTAACCCTTGTTTAAAGTAATAATTTGCCGAATCTTGATTATTCTCGTTTAAATGAATTACCCCTAAACGATAAAAGTTTTTTCCTTGGTTTGGTTGTGATCTAATAAGCCTATATAATTCTTTTTTTGCAACATCGTAACGACCGTACTTAATTGCCGTATCAATATCATTAGCACTACTCTGTGCGTTCGCGCTAAAAATGAATGATAATAAAGCTAAACTTAGGGTAATTTTTTTATTCATAATTTACAATTATATTGAAAAACCTTAATTATTCTACTATGTTAATTTCACGTTTTGGTAAAGTCACCGGCATTAAACCCGATTTTAAAACAATACGCTGTCCTTTGTCTGATGCGGCGAAACTTGCAAAACCGGTACCTAAACCTGTTTTTCCCTGAACGTCTATAATATTTATTGTTCGTATTAAAGGATACGTATTATCTGCAATGGTACTTTGCGATGGTGCATAATAATTTTTTAACGAATCGTTATAAACCAACATAGAACGCAACTGTTTAATACCTTCTTTTATTTTTTCATCAGGCTGAAGCATCCAATTGATACCAACCACACCAACAGCATTTTTATTTTTATTAATGTATGATACAATTTCTTCGACTGTTTTTACATAATAAACATTCTTGCTTAATTCGCTTACGCGGGCATCTGTTTTAATTTGATCTACAATGTTTGAATTGGCATCATGAAAAACAAATATTTTATCGGATTTTTTAGTCCCTTTAAAAATATCAATAACCTCTTTATAATTAATTAATGTGTCCGTAGCGTTTTTTTGTGTGATGAACAACACCGCATCTTTTGCAATCGGCGTTATTTTAGGCACCACACGACCTTTAAATGTTTCTAACTCTTTTGGCGTAAACGACTTTGGCATTACTGCCAAACGACCAGAATCTTTATAAACCGAATTTAAAATTTCGTTCTGCGACAGCATTTTTAATTTTATATCGGCATTGTTGTAATAGGTTTTAAACACCTGATTAATATCTTCAACTATAGGATAAACCGACGATTCTACATACATTTCTGTTGTTCCTCTGTCGTATGCTTCTTTCACTTCAGCAACCCCATCTTTACTTTCTTTTTTACAAGAAATTAAAAGGCTTAACCCCAACACAGACCAAATTATCTGCTTCATAATTATAGATATTAATTGATTGCTAAATCTACTAATTTTTTTTTTAATAAACTTTACAAATTTTGCATTTTTAACAAACAAAAATTATTGATGCAGTAAATATACTTTTACCTTACGTTAAATTGCAAATAATATGTTTACAAAAAACAAGAAACCCGCTTTTAAATAGCGGGTTTCATTTTAGTTATTTACTTTAACTTTAATTGGTAAGGTAAATTGAGAGCGAACCGTTCGGCCGTTATGTTGTGCTGCTTTCCATTTTGGCATTGACTTTAAAACGCGGATTGCTTCGTTACCCAAACCATGTTTATCTTCAATGATTTTTATGTCTGTAAACGATCCGTCTTTTTCTACAACAAATTTTAATTTAACTACCATTTCTGTTACGCTGCCTCCAACATCTTTAGCAGAAAATTTTCTGATGTATGATTCAAAGAATTTTTCAAAACCTTCGTTAGGAGCTGCTTTCTTTTGAACTAATTTTACAATTGAATTGTCTTTTAATCCTTCACCACCTTCTCCCACAATTCCATCACCAGGTCTTTTTGTAGTTTCTGTATTTGTATTACCTGATTTTATACCCTCTTTATTTAGTACTCCATCTGTACTAGCTTCTAAATTATCTTGTCCCGATTGAATATTATCATTAAACTGATTTTGTGCTGCTAAATTTTCATCTGCCACATTATTGTCTTTTGTAGCAGTCATTTCAACAAACTTAATGTTTTTCATGACATCTTTTACTGTTGCTTCCTCAGAATTATCAGTAACGTTCTTTTTATCACCTTTATCTATTATAGGCTCAACTTCATCAATTTTCGGGTCGATAATAACAGTAGGATCTACTAATGGATCTGTCGGAAATTCAATAATTTTTCCTGTAATCACATTTTTAGAGGCATATAAATAAGAACTTCCAAAAATCATACTTAAAGTTCCTATGCCAATAGCCAATGCCATAAAAGTTGTTTTAGCACTTTCCTGACGTAGTTTGTAAGCTCCGTAAAGCTTATTGCGGTTTTCAAAAACTATGTTTCCCCACTCTTTTCCAAATAAATTCAAACTGCTCATGATTAAAATGTTTTTAAGTTAAAGCGTAAAAATCATACCATATAAAAATGTTTTAACTAAATATACAAAATATAAACATTCATTTACAATTAAACGTAAATATATTTTATTTTAGTATATGTTAAAACAAAAAAAGACAAGAAATTAATCTTGTCTTATGTTTATGATTCTAAAAAACCTAAAAATACTGTACACGATAAGCAGTATTCCAAATAATAATCTGCGATTGTAAGATAATTCTAACGGAATAGTTTTCCAGAAAATGAACATACACCCCAATACAAAATACAGTATTAGAAAAACCAAGCCAATAAAGAACAAAAATCGCTGTAAAAGCGATTTTTGTTTAAAATTATTTATAAAGTTTTCTAACATATTAGTTATTTACTTTAATTGTAATTGGTAATGTAAAACTAGAACGTACTGTTTTACCATTATGCTGTGCCGGTTTCCAACCTGGCATTGATTTTAATACGCGCTTAGCCTCGTTACCAACTCCTTGTTTGTCATCTAAAACTTGTAAATCTGTAAAAGATCCGTCTTTTTCTACAACAAATTTAAGTCTTACTTTAATTTCGGTAACGTTTCCTCCTACATCTGGTGCATTAAATTTACGCACAAAATTCTGCATAAACTTTTGCATTCCTTCATTAGGAGCTGCTTTTTGCTGAACAAAACCATGAACTTTGTTTTCTTCATCAGAAAATTTATTTCCAGTTCCTTCGCCTTTTGATCCTTTATCAGCCCCTCCGGTTTGCTCTCCTTTTGATTTAAAATCCCCTGATTTGTCAGCTTCGCGATCTTCACGTCCAGAAGTTTTGTTATCATCGATGTCTTTTTGAGTAGTTTTCTGCTCGTTTTTAACTTCGTTATCTTTTTTAACTTCTGTTTCTAAAAACTTTACTTCTTCTTGTACAGATTTAGAAGCATCTGCCTGTTCTGGTTCTGGTTCCGGTATTGGCTCATCCTTAATTTCCTCAACCGGTGGTTCCGGTTCAGGTAATTCAGGTAATTCAATTTCTGTAACAGATACTTCTTCTACATCTTTTGTTGATGAGAATTTTTCTCCGAAAACAGATTTATAAGCTACCGATCCACCAAAGGCCAAACCAATACAAACAATACCTAACAATAATGCCAGTAATGTTGTTTTAGGATTTTCCTGACGCAGTTTGTAGGCTCCGTAAGCTTTGTTACGACCTTCAAACACAATGTTCGTCCAATCCTTTCCAAATAAATTAATATTAGCCATAGTAGTTTATTTTTTATTTATGCTTACTGCATAACTGCTTTTTCTTCTTCTGTTATGTCTTGCAACGCATATACTTCTACACCTGTAATTGCCATTTCATCTAAAATATCAATCATATCAGTGTAAGTAGCATCTTCTGTTGCCTTTATCAACACAACAATTCCATCTCTTCCCTCATGTCCAGCTGCTCTTAAATTTGCCATTTTTTGCAAAATAACATTTCTAACTCCAGACTTTCCATAAGCTGTATCTGTTGGACCTACACCTTGATAAGGATCATTAAACATACCCATGTAATACTTAAGCTTACGATCTTTACCAATTAAAATTGTCATGGTTTTAGATTCTTTTGCTTCTTGTTTAGGCGTGTTATCTTCCTTCTTCAATTTATCAGGCATGTTCAAGTCCATAGACTGTGGTTGCGATAAAGAGGTGGTTAACATAAAGAACGTAATCAATAAGAATGCCAAATCTACCATGGCTGTTAAATCAACCCCGGCGTTTTGTTTTTTACTTCTTACTTTTTTACCGCCTTTTTTACCTTCGTTACCACCAGTATTTAATTCTGCCATTTCTTTTTAAATTTTAGTGATTAAAAGTCTTTTGATCTTAAACCTGTAACAAGGTAAAAGCGGTTTTGACGTTGTTCTTGTAAAATATTCATTATCTCTTTAATAGTACCAAACTGCTCGTTTGCATCACCTTTAATAGCCACTTTTAAGAATGATTCTTTACGTTGCCAAGATGATTCACGTGCATTACGTACCCATGCAGATAACTGATTGTTTAAAGAATCTTTATAAGGTATTCCTTTATGCAACTCTTCTTTCATACGATCGCTTGGTGATTTAGCCAACAAGCTCTTCATTTCACGAATATCAGCACCAAAATTTTCTAATCCTGCAAAAGCATTTTTCTCTGCTTCTGTGAACTCAATATTATATTCCTGCCCCATTCTTGTTAAAACATCTTTACGATCTTCTTTACCTGCAATACCAATATATACGTTTTCTTGACCAACGGTTATTGATAAAATATCATCAGAAGGAATTTTAGTTTCCTTTGTAGATGCAGGCAAATCAACAGGGTGAACTTCTGGTGTTTTTGCTGTAGAGGTTAAAACGAAGAATGTTAGCAATAAGAATGATACGTCGCACATTGCGGTCATATCAATTCTTGTACTTGATTTTTTCATTTTTGCCATATTCTTTCTTCTTTTTTAACCAGATTAAATCTGGAAATTATACAATTAATACGAATTACAATAAAATATTATTTATTGTGTCTTCTGTAAGATTGTGTAATTGCGAATCCAGCTTCGTCGATAAAATGTGTCAATTTATCAATCTTAGTTGTGAATACGTTATAGAAAACAATAGCTAATGTAGATGTACCAATACCTGTAGCAGTATTCATTAAGGCTTCAGAGATACCTGTTGCTAAT
>CAMLFV010000124.1 GCA_946479395.1 uncultured Flavobacterium sp.
CCCTTTTGCTTTGGTAAACGAGGTAATTAACAGTACCAACAGTAATACGTTTACAGGTAATTTAAGCTTAGATATAGATTTTTCTAAGAATTTAAAATTAATGATGCGTTCGGGAATCAACTCTCAAAACGAATTCAGAGAATTAAAACGGCCGTACGATTTGGTGAAGTTTGCTACCGGATACTATGAGCGCCAAATGATTAATTCGCAGGAAATCAATACCGATTTCTTATTGACCTATAAAGGCAACGAAACCGATCATTTTAATTACAGTTTATCTGCCGGAGGTAATATTATGAGTAATAAATACCGCCGAATGGACGCTTCGGCGAATGGTTTAGCAGTGCCAGATGTGTATAAATTATCAAACGCCAGTAGCAATGTTTATACAGAATCGGCAGATGCAAATAAAAAGGTGAACAGTATATATGCTTTAGGATCATTTTCTTACCGTAACTTATTGTTCTTGGATCTTACTGCACGTAATGATTGGTCATCTACCTTACCTCAAGGA
Organism: uncultured Flavobacterium sp.; assembly: GCA_946479395.1. Next base: position 515 of record CAMLFV010000124.1, read on the forward strand.
AACAATAGTTATTTTTACCCTTCGGCAAACTTAAGTTTTATTTTAAGCGATGCTTTAGCAATGCCTCTTTGGATTGATTTTACTAAGTTGCGCGCCTCTTTTGCACAAGTAGGTAACGATTCACAACCATATATTATTAGTAAATATTACGATAACAGTCCGTTTGTGGGGTCAGCAATTACTGATAACCAATTGTTTAATGCCGATTTAAAGCCAGAAGAAACCACTTCGACAGAATTTGGTATCGATGCCCGTTTATTTGGCGATCGTTTAGGGTTTGATGTCGCTTATTACAACACCGTGTCTGATAACCAGATTTTAAGTGTACCGTTAGATTATGCCACAGGATATTCAAGTCAGTACATCAATGCCGGTAAAGTTCAAAACCGTGGTGTTGAAGCAATGTTGTATGTATCGCCAATTAAAACAAATAATTTTCAATGGAGAACAACTTTTACGTATGCTAAAAACAAAAACGAAATCTTAGAACTGGCTGCGGGTATTGAAGGAGGAGAAGAGCAGGTATTGGCAACATCGGGTACCGTGTCAATTATTGGTAAAGTAGGTGGTTCTACCGGAGATATGTACGGTTATGGATTTGTACGTAACGAAGAAGGCAAAATTATTTACGATGCCAATACCGGTTTACCTGTACGCCCAACAGAAGAAACCTATCAAGGAAATGCATATGCCGATTGGAAAGGGGGGTGGATGAATAATTTCACTTATAAAGGCTGGAGTTTAGGTGTTACTTTAGACGGGTCTTTTGGAGGGAAGTTGTATTCGCAATCATACCATAAAATGATGGAGCACGGGCACTTAAACGGATCATTACCTGGTCGTGAAGATGGTTTTATAATAGGTGATGGAGTAGTACAAAATGCCGATGGTTCATACTCGCCAAATACCAAAAAAGTAGCAGTACCCGATTATTATTCAGAATATTACCGCCGTGCCAATGTAGAAGCGAACACGTTTGATGCCACATGGGTAAAACTTCGTGAAATAAGTATTTCTTACAGCTTCCCAAAAGCGTTTTTACAACGTCATAAATTAAAAGGATTAACAGTAAGTGCTTTTGGTAGAAATCTTTACACGTGGAGCGATTTTCCAATTTATGATCCAGAAACAGCAGCCTTAAACGGTGCAAATATGGTACCTGGTGTAGAAATGGGACAGTTACCTTCGCCGGCAACTTATGGCTTTAATTTAAAAGTAAGTTTATAATATCATGAGAAAAATAAAATACAGCATATTAGCAATAATTGCAGCTACAACATTATATAACTGTACTGCAGAATTTGAAGAAATCAACACCGATCCTAACCGATTAGAAACCATTAGTCCGGCATCGTTGTTAAATCCTATTTTATACGGATTAACCAATCACAACTCTTATTCGGCGTGGCATCACCGCACCGCACATTTTATGCAGGGCATTGTGCCTTATCCTTCTAACGATGCGTTGGGGTATCACCGTTACTGGGTTACCGATGCTATTGGACAAACCATGTGGAACAACCATTACCGCTGGTTAAAAAATATTGATGAAATGGAAAAAGCTTCTATTACAGCAGGCGATGTAAATTATCAAGCAATTGCTCTTACCTTAAAAGCGTGGAGTTTTGCGAACCTTACCGATGTTTTTGGCGACATTCCGTTTGAAGAAGCTTTAAAAGGAGACGAAGGTATTGTAAAGCCAAAATTCCAACGCCAACAGGTAATTTACAAAGCTGTTTTAGAATATCTGGAACAAGCAAATGGTTTGTACGATACATCTAAAACCTTGATTTATGCACCCGATTTATTATACGGAGAACGAACTACAGCTGTTGCAAATTGGCAAAAACTTACCAATTCATTGCATTTGCGTATGTTGTTGCGTTTAAGCGATGTACAATCGGTAGAGGCAATAGCAAAAATAAACACCATTTTAAACAATCCAACAACTTATCCTGTTTTTGAATCATCTGCAGACGATGCCATTTTGATCAATACCGGTATAGCACCAAACACCACACCTTGGCCACGTATTCAAGATTATGCTGCGGGTGATAAAAGACTTTCAACGTTTTTTGTAGATCAATTGTTAGAATGGAACGATCCGCGTTTACCGTTTTGGGCAACACAGGCAACCAATTTACAAAAGGAACCTATTGGTTATAAAGGGATTGATTCAGGTTACTCGTTTGAAAGTAATATTGATTATACTCCATCCGCTCCGAATGATAATACAGCCAAGGCTCCAATGAAAAATATCATTATGACGTATGCTGAAATTGAATTTATAAAAGCAGAACTGGCTTTTAAAGGATTGATTGCCGGAGATGCTGAAACCCATTTTAAAAAGGGTACCGAAGCTGCTATGGCTATTTGGAATATTGATATGCCAACAGACTATTTTGGCAATGAAAAAACAGCATATAACAATACGTTAGAGCAAATTATGTTACAAAAGTATTTTGCTTTATATTTCACCGATAATCAACAATGGTTAGAATACAGAAGAACAGGCTATCCTGATTTGCCAAAACATCCTGATCTTTTTAACGATGGAAAAATGCCGGTGCGTTATCCGTATCCACAAGATGTTAAACGCCAGAATACCGAGAATTACCTTGATGCCGTGAACAATATGGGCGGTCCTGATGATATAAACACACGTGTTTGGTGGGATATAAAATAACGAATGCTAATTTTAAAATTTGTGAAGCGGTTTTTTTAAAAGACCGCTTTTTTATTTAAAATAATGTTTTAAATGGTTGAAGATATTCTGTTAAATTTGTAATGCTTTTGATTTACTTTATCTATTGTAAACTAAAAAGTGCTTATCTTCAAAAAATGGCGATATGTTATTATTGAAAAAAATATTCGATTTTTACTTAAACGCAAGCATCCACGTTGCGGTGGCTACAACGGCATTGGTACAGATGACATTTTATTTTTGTTACTTACCCTTTAATGCTGCTGTAACGTGTCTGGTTTTTTTTGGAACCGTTTTTAGCTACAATTTTATTAAATACGCTCAGGTTATTTACAAGAAAAAGACATTTACACTGTTTTTAAAAAGCATTACTGTGGTAAGTATCATAAGCTTTTTAATTGCAATAATTAACTTTTTCTTTTTGAATTTAAAAGCACAGCTACTCGCTGTTTTTTTTGGATTGTTGTGTGTTTTGTATGTAATTCCGTTGGCAAAATCAAAGACCAATTTGCGGAATTATGCTGGAATTAAAATCTACATTGTATCGTTATGTTGGGCGGGTGTAACAACGTTGTTGCCGATTGTAAATGCCGAACAAGCCATAGAAAGTGATATTGTGTTTAAGTTTTTACAACGATTTATTCTTACGCTGATTCTTATTTTGGTTTTTGAAATTAACGATTTAAAGTACGATGATATCCGACTGAAAACCGTTCCGCAGACCATTGGCGTTTTAAAAACAAAATATTTGATTGGTTTGTTGCTGATTCCGTTTTATTTTCTGGAGTTTTTAAAAGTGAATTATTACGGAAATCAATGGATCATCAATCTTATTTTGATAGCTGTCATTGCATTATTTACCTATTATGCCAATCCAAACCGATCGAAATATTACACACTTTTCTGGGTAGAAAGTATTCCCGTTTTATGGTATTTGTTGGTTGTTTTATTTAGCTTTTTTTAGATACAATTATGTGTTCTTTTCTAAATGGGTAATAATCTGCTCAATTTTAACAGCTTTTTTAAGCTGATTTCTAACCAAAAAATCGCCGTATTTTTTCTGATGATTTTCAATAGTTCGGTTTAAATGTGTTTTAAAAAGCAGGCTGTAATGTTTTTTGCTGTGTTGTTCAATCAGTTCGTAACAAAGTTTTACTTCATCAATATTTTGTTGTGTAATTTCGGTTTTCGATAAACTTTGCAATAAATTATTCAGATAATTTTCCTTTTCAAACTCAAGGTTGTTTAGCTTATCCTGATACATTTTAATGGTAGTATCATCGTTAATTTCTAACCACGTAAGTTTTTCCAAATTGCAGTTCACAATTTTTAAATTCAACTGCAATAATTCGTATTGATGTCTGTAATAGGTTATCATGTTTTTTTATTTTGTTCAAATTTCATGATTTGTAATGACGTTGTTTGTCGTTAAGTAGCTATGGTGTGTTAAATTTTATAAATTAACTTTTTTAATAACAGTATGTAAAGTGTAAGCTGTATATTTAAACAATTAACTAAACAAAATGTATTATTATGACCGAAAACTATTTTCAATCAACAGACGAAAGTCAAAATTTTATCAATTATTTTAAAGCTGTAAACGCAACTTTTTTAAACGAAAACGTAAAGGCACTGTTTATTGTAAAAGCACACAACAGCGTGTATTTAAAAACGGTTTTTACCAAAGAAGAGTATTTAAACAAATTTACCTTTGTAACTACTTTTACCAATTTAGATATGGTGGTTGATACTTGCGATTGCGATGAAAATCCGGAAGGAAAACTTTTTCAGGATAATTTGCCAAACGAACAATTAATTGATTTGTTTGTGAACTTGGATGAAGAATGTCTGGTGCAGATTTTCGACAGTGAGTTAATCTCCATTCCGTTTATATCAGAACATTATCAAATGGAAGCTTGTTAAAACACAAAAGCAACTCAAACCGAGTTGCTTTTTTTATTTTTCAAATTCCAGAATAGGGGCATCTGCTATTTCAGGATCGCCTGGTTTTGAAACTGATGTTAAGCGCAACTTGCCGTCTGATAAATTAACTTTGTAATATCCTGGATACTCAGGATAATTAACCAAAATTGTTTCGGCATTTAACCAAAGATAACTGAAGTTACCTTCTTGGCTCACATAAGCATGTTCACTTTTATTGGTCATTGAAATATTTTTAGCATCAATATCCCAAATAACATCACCTTTTGTAATGGTAGGTAATTCTTCAACATACGCTAAATATTTAACCATTTTCCATTCGCCTGAAATATCAGCACGCTTAAAATTCTCTTCACTAGTGCATGATATCAAACTAATAAATGCAAATAAAAGAATAAGTTTTTTCATAAGTTTAAATTTTAATTGAATAGGTTAATGATAAAATTTTCATGAAGATACAAAATTGGAAATAAGTATCTTTGCTTAACAGATTTAATAACATGGATTTATTTACAAACAACGCTATACCCGATAATTTATTGCCTTACGATGGAGAGGTAGTTTACCATGGAATTTTGTTGGATACCAAGGAAGCCGATTATTTTTTTAATGCTTTAATGCAGAAGATTGAGTGGTATCACGATAAATCGGTTATTTATGGTAAGGAAATCACTACCAAACGAAAAGTTGCCTGGTATGGATCTAAAGATTTTTCGTACACCTATTCAGGTTATACTCGCATTGCAACACCTTGGATTGAAGAATTATTAGCACTAAAACAGTTGATTGAGCTATATACCGACAGTATGTACAATTCGTGTTTGCTGAATTTGTATCACAGCGGCGAAGAAGGTATGGCTTGGCACAGCGATGGCGAAAAAGATCTGGTTGATAACGGATCGATAGCCTGTTTAAGTTTGGGTGCACAACGCCGTTTTGATTTTAAACATAAACAATCGGCAGAGAAAAAACACTTTGATTTACCAAACGGATCGTTAATTGAAATGAAAGGCGAAACTCAGAAACATTGGTTGCACAGAATTGCTCCCACAAAAAAAGTAACCGAACCAAGAATTAGTTTAACTTTTAGGCAGATGAAGTAACTTTTGCTGGATGTTGGGTGTTTGATGTTGGGTGTCTGGTGTTTGATGTTATATGTTTGATTTAAATTACTTTATCCCAGATTTCATAAAAGTTAGTCTTTGATATTTCCTCCTCTTCAAAATCTTCAATTTCTAAAGGCTGATCTGCAAGAAATCCATATTCATCTTCATAATTTTGTTCATCATATTTTAAGATCTTCCCATTTTCAAAAACTTGAATTTGTTTAAGTACCTCAAAATTATCGTCTGTTTCAAAATAAAAGATTGAATTGCCCCAAGAATCTGTTACATCATCTCCACTTGATTCATTCCAAATCTTTTTAAAGTATCTATTATTCATTATATGATGAGTTTTGTTAAAACTATGTTTCTATGTGGTAAAAATTAATCTGTGGTAAACCTATTTTGGAGCAAAAATATTCAAACCGAATCTTTTCGAAAAATCTAAAATCATTTGATAGCCAGCAACCGAATTTCCGTGACTGTCTAGAGGCGTACTAAAAACGCCAATCCCCATTTTACCCGGAACACTAACGGTAATACCGCCGCCAACACCTGATTTACTTGGTAATCCAATTCTGCGGGCATATTCGCCACTAAATTCGTACATACCTGCAACCAACATTTGCGATAGAATTAATTTAGATAGATCTGCGTTTTTGTAAGTGGCATCGCCATCAAAACGTACACATTCATTGGCAAAAAAGTAGCCTATTTTAGCCAGATCTTCGGCAGTAACTTCTATCGAACATTGTTTAAAATAATTATCTAATTGATCTTCCGTTCCGTTAATCAATCCGCTGTTTTTCATAATGTAAAACATACCACGGTTGCGGTGACCGGTTTCTTTTTCGGACAGATAAACAGCTTCGTTATAGTTAATGTTGTTGTTTTTAGTAATGTATCGAACCATTTTTAAAACTTTCTGGAAAGCAATTTCGCCATCGCCTTTAATCATAGAAGTTGTTAAAATGGCTCCGGCATTCATCATAGGGTTTAGCGGTTTGCCTGATATTTCTAAATTTCCAAAATGATTAAAAGGCTTGTCTGATCCAAAATAGCCCATATTTTTAAAAACAGTTTCTTCACCATTTTCTTGAACAGCCACCATCAACGCAACAATTTTAGAAATGCTTTGTATTGTGAATTTCTTGTTTGTATCGCCAACGCTTATAACTTTCCCATTCGTATCAACCACAGAAAATGCAATGGCATCGGCACTCATTTTTCCTAATTCGGGAATATAATCGGCAACTTTTCCTTGTGTAGCAAAATGTTTGTTTTGATCTAAAATGTCCTGTAAAACTTTTTCGGTTATTTTATTATCGGTTACTATTGTTGATTTTTTTTGTGCGTGTAATGATGTTGTAAAACAGCTTAAGTTTACTGAAACAAACAGCACAAACAGTTTTGTAAATAGAGATTTTTGCATGATGGGAATTTAGATTCAATCAAAGATAAAAGATTATTTTTGTCCAACACAAAAAACAATATGAGTGTAGATATAAATAAACTTAGAAAATTATCAGATAAAGAACTTTTAGTGTAGGTTTCCCCTTTTTAGTACAAGTTAAAAGTATACAATATAATACAAAGTTT
>CAMLFV010000125.1 GCA_946479395.1 uncultured Flavobacterium sp.
CACCGACATTACCAGGATAAAATAGACAAATACAACAATTTTATTTGCACTTGCCCGTAAATATTCTTTTATGTGGGATGATTGATTTAATACCGGAATTAAATCTAAAATAGCGAATAATCGCAGCAATCGTAACGATCTTATTACGCCTAAAGCTTCTGATCCCGGAAAGAAAAAACTTAAATACATAGGTAAAAGCGACAGTAAATCTACAAAACCATAAAAACTAAAAATATAATTAAGTGGTTTTTTGTTACTTATAATTCGTAAGATGTATTCCAGCGTAAAAAATATGGTAATGATCCATTCGCTAATTATGAAAAAATCGTGATGCAGTTTGTCATACCTTACCACACTTTGCATCATAATTAAAACAACACTCAATAAAATTACGGCAAGTAAAAGCAAATCGAATGTTTTTCCAGCAATGGTTCCCGATCCGTAAATTACAATGTAAATTTTCTGACGAAGTATTTCGTATTTAGATTTTATATGTTTCATTCCTAAAACGATATAATTTTATAATCTTTTTTTGTGTAAAGATAATGCTTAACCGTATTCAGCACATCTTTTGTATAAATAAGCGGAATTAAAATTTTACTTAAAACCTGCGCATTTAGAATTTGATAATTTAGATCGAAAAAGCAAAATCCTTTAAAAATTCCGTTTTCAATAACAACCGCACTTTTTTCGTTTAAATTTCTTCCTTTTAAAACAATGATTATATTGTTGTATTTTAATTTATTAGAAGTAATTAACGAACCAAAAAGTTCATTATGCAAAACGGTTGGATAATTAATGTTTTCTGCAGATGAAAGTGCGTTTTGAACTTCTTCTACAATTTCGTTTTCTTTATACAGATCATTGATAAACTGCAATGCACTTTTTTGATTTTTAAAAGATTGAACGGCGTTTTTACGACCATCGCTTTTATGAATCTTTAAAGTTTCGTAACCGCTTTCCAATTTTTCCTGATAAACCGACCATAAAAAAGGCGATTTGCGTTGTGTTGGATTTAAAACCGGTTTGTTGTGCAACAACTCCTCGCGTTCTTTTAACAATGCGATTAATTCGTTTCCCGTTTCTTCAAAAGTCACCGTATAAACTTCTTTTTGAATCCGTTTGGCAATTTTTGTATCGGCAGTAAAAATCTGATTTAATTTTTTACGGATATTATTGCTTTTTCCTATAAAAATGATGTTTCCTTTATCGTTATGAATGTAAAAAATACCAATACTTGCAGGAATATTCTCTAAAATATCGAACAATTTAGGCGAAATCCCTTGATGAACTTCATTTTTAATTTGCTGTTTTACAATTTGTTTGTCGATATCTTTATCCAACAACAACTTAAATAATTTAAGTGTAGCCATGGCGTCGCCGCTTGCTCTGTGTCGATCGGCAATTGGAATTCCCAACGATCGAACTAATTTACCCAAACTGTAAGCTTGTGCATCGGGTAACAAAACTTTAGACATTTCAACTGTGCACAAAGTTGGTTTTTGAAATTTGTAACCTAATCTGTCAAATTCCAATTTCAAAATACGATAATCAAATGGTGCGTTGTGTGCAACAATAATGCAGCCTTCGGTAATTTCAATGATGCGTTTGGCAACCTCAAAAAACTTTGGAGCCTGACGTAACATGGCATTATTTATACCGGTAAGTTTAACAACAAACGGCTGAATGGGGATTTCGGGGTTAACCAGACTTATAAACTGATCTACAATTTCAACACCATCAAACTTATAAATAGCAATTTCGGTAATTCCTTCTTTATTAAATTGCCCGCCGGTGGTTTCTATATCTATTACTGCGTACATTCTTCAATGTCAATTTCAATTTCAAAAATCAATGACAATATTAAATACAATTTTTTAAAATTGAAATTTGCAATTGATATTGTAGTTGCTATTGAAAAATTATTTTTTATTAATTATCATTTTCGAAGCAATTGCTATTAACTCTTCAACTTCGTTTAAAAAGCTAAAGTACGAAAAATGTTAATGAAGCAAGTAATTATGTTTAATCTGTTTTTAAAGAAGTATTTATTTTTTTTGATTTTGTTTTTGATGTTGAATTGTAAGGATATAAAGCGTGTTTTCTACAATTTCGTAATATAGTAGATAATTATGGATTACCTTTACAGAAATATTTTTAATATCTGTTTTTCTTCCAATTAGCGGAAATTCTTTTAAAAGATTTAGCTGCTCAAATATCAAAGAAGTTAGTTTAATACTATAAGATTTTGATTTATTTCTATTGTTCCAATACTCTAAAATTGCTGCTAAATCATCTTTTGCTTTAACTGTCCAAACTATTTGCTCAACCATTCGTTAATTTCATTTTCAACATCTGTGTGTGATAGAATTTCACCCTTTTTAACTTGGTTTCTTCCTTCTGATACAGCTTTTTTTTCTGTTTCGGTTAAATGATAAACAGTATCATCACTCTGAAATTTAAGCAATTGTAATAACTCTTTTAATTGAACCAAGTCAGTAATTTGAGTGATCTTATTAATAAGATGGAGTTTTAATTCTGCTGAATCCATAATACTAGTGTATTTAATTTCAATAGTAAATTTACAAAAAAATAATTTCAATTTATGTTTATCTACCTCCAAAAATTGAGCTTCCAATTCTTACAATGGTACTTCCACATTCAATGGCAATTTTATAGTCGCCGCTCATGCCCAGAGAAAGTTGTTGGAAATGACAGTTGGGTAATTGGTAAGGTTGTAAATAATCGAAAATATATTTTAATGATTGAAATTCTTTACGAATTACGTCTGTATCTTCTGTAAAAGAAGCCATTCCCATTAAACCGATTATTTTTATATTTTCTAACGATTTAAACTCTTCGGAATGAATTAATTGCAACAATTCATCGTGCGCTAAACCAAATTTTGATTCTTCGGTTGCGATGTAAACCTGCAATAAACAAGGAATTACACGACGCCATTTTTTTGCTTGTCGATTAATTTCAACCAATAATTTTAAACTGTCAACACCATGAATTAAACTTACATAAGGCGCCATGTATTTTACCTTGTTGGTTTGTACATGACCAATCATGTGCCATTGAATATCTTTTGGCATTTGTTCCCATTTCTCGGTCATTTCCTGAATTTTGTTTTCGCCAAAAATACGTTGTCCGGCATTATAGGCTTCTAACAAATCGGCAACAGGTTTTGTTTTAGAAACAGCAACCAAATGAACATGTTCAGGTAAAGTGTTTTTTATATTTTGTAAGTTTTCAGCTATTGACATAATCGTTTATTGAAATTCATAAATAATTAAACCGTTGCGCAGTTTTGGTTCTATATAAGTACTTTTTGGCGGCATGGTCAAATCGTTATCGGCAAGAGTTTTAATTTCGTTTACAGATGAAGGATACAATATAAACCCGATTTTAAATTCACCATTATCAACTTTGTTTACCAGTTCTATAATATTTTTATTTCCCGGGATGTAACTAATTCTGTTGTCGGTTCTTAATTCTTTAATGTTCAATAAAGGATTTAATATTAAATCATACAGAATCTGCGCATCTAAATTGTCAATTATCTGCTCTTTATTTGGAATGTTTTTTAAAGTTAACGAATAAAACGATCCTTCTAAATACATACCAAACGTATATTTTTTTGTCGGTTTCCAATATTCATGGACTTTTTCAACCATGAATTTTTCATTTAATATGTTCAGAAATTCATCTGTTTCCATACCGTTTAAATCATGAACTAATCTGTTGTATTCGTTAATTTGTATCAACTTTTCACAAATTAAATAGCTCATGAAATAATTCATATTATCGCTGGCATTTTTACTATTTTCTTTTAAAAGTAAATCTGAAGTTGCAGAACGATGATGTCCGTCGGCAATATATAAATTAGGAATTTCCTTAAAAGTCTGTTGAATAAAATTCAATTCTTCTTCAGAATCAATTTTCCAAAGTACGTGTCTTTCGCGATTTGTTGTTGAAAAATCATACAAAGGCGTTTGATTCATCTTGTTGGCAATCCATTGTTCCAATTCGTCACAATTTGGATACATCATTAAAACCGGTTCGGTATTAAACTTGGTTTCTTTAAAATAATCCTTTAAGTTTTCAACACGATATTTTAAGGTGTTTTCGTGCTTTTTAATCACATTGGCTTCATAATCTTTCAACGAAGTTCCTGCTAAAATTCCGACGAAATTATTTTTTTTCGATTTGATCTGATACAGATACATTGCAGGATTTTCTTCCTTAATTAAAATTCCGTCACGTTTAAAATCCTGATACTTTGTTGCAACCATTTTATAACGACGTAACGGATCGATCTTTTCCTGATTGATAAACGCTAAATTAACAATATGTAGAAATGAAAACGGATTAAAATCTAGCCACGAAGCCAGTTCGGCTGCTGAATAATCATCGTACGGACGCGTAGTTACCAACGAAACTTTATCTGCCGCCGGGCGAACTGCTTTAAAAGGAATTATATCTGCCATTGTAATTATTTTAAACAGAAAAGACAATTGAACAGCGTTCAATCGTCTTTAAAACTTTATTTTCTATATGTTTACGAAAACATTTTTGCAACTTTCTCTGCTTTTTTGCTTTCAGAATAATCGTAAAAACCTTCGCCAGATTTTACTCCTAATTTTCCAGCCATTACCATGTTTACCAATAGCGGGCACGGAGCGTATTTAGGTTTTTTAAATCCGTCGTACATTACGTTTAAGATCGATAAGCAAACATCTAAACCAATAAAATCGGCTAATTGTAATGGTCCCATTGGGTGTGCCATTCCTAATTTCATAACCGTATCAATTTCGCTAACACCAGCAACACCATTGTACAATGTTTCGATAGATTCGTTAATCATTGGCATTAAAATACGGTTTGCAACGAAACCAGGATAATCGTTTACTTCGGTTGGAGTTTTTCCTAAAGCTACAGATAAATCCATGATTTTTTTGGTAACTTCATCACTGGTATTGTATCCGCGGATAATTTCTACCAATTTCATGATAGGCACCGGATTCATAAAGTGCATACCAATTACGCGTTCAGGGTTTTTAACAACCGCTGCAATCTGTGTGATAGAAATAGAAGAGGTGTTCGATGCCAAAATAACATCCTCACGGCAAACTTCGCTTAATTCTTTAAAGATGTTTAATTTTAGGTTGATGTTTTCTGTAGCAGCTTCAACAACTAAATCTACATTTACAACACCGTCTTTAACATCGGTATAGGTAATAATATTTTCAATAGTAGCTTTTTTGTCTGCTTCGGTAATTGATCCTTTCGCAATCATACGGTCTAAATTAGACACAATGGTGTTCATGCCACGCTCAATTGCTTGGTCAGAAATATCAATTAAACAAACTTTAAATCCTTTTTGTGCAAACGTGTGGGCAATTCCGTTACCCATTGTTCCTGCACCAATTACAGCTATATTTTTCATTTTTATGTTTTAATACGAATTTATGCGAATATACTTTTTTTAATTTATTTACCGAAACAATTAATGATGCGATGTGCGTTCCAAATTAGATTTGAGATAGTTCTGCATGAACAGTGAAACAATCAAAACAGATAAAATTGTGAATAACCATACAATCTGCAATATCAAATTTATCTCCTATAGAATCTATTTGCGCATAGAATGTCATTTTTTCGTTACATTGTTTGCAAATCGGATAATCTAAATCATTTAAAGATTTTGGTTTTCCACCAATGAAATGTCTTGTTCCAGCTATATCATTCCATTTATAACCAATTGCTTCTTTAGCTTCTTTGGTTTCAGGTAGCATTACTAATTTAATCTCAGGAATATCCATTACCTACAAATCAAAACAATTAATGATGCGATAAGCAATTCTTAACGCCTCTGTACCGTCTTCTAATGTTACAATTGGCGTTGTGTTGTTGTTAATTGCATCGGCAAAAGTTTCCAACTCATCTAAAATAGCATTGTTGGTTTCTACCGAAGGATTATCGAAATAAATCTGTTTTTTAATGCCTTCTGCATTTTGAAGAATCAAATCGAAATCGCCCGGAACTTCAGGAGCATCTTTCATTTTTACCACTTCGCAAATTTTATCTAAATAATCGACAGAAATATAAGCGTCTTTTTGAAAAAATCGAGCTTTACGCATGTTTTTCATTGAAATTCGGCTCGAAGTAACATTGGCAACACAACCGTTTTCAAACTCAATACGTGCATTGGCAATATCGGGTGAATCGCTAATTACGGCAGTTCCCGTTGCATGAATGTTTTTAACCGGCGATTTTACAACGCTTAAAATAGCATCGATATCGTGAATCATTAAATCTAAAACCACAGGAACATCGGTACCGCGCGGATTAAATTCTGCCAAACGGTGCGTTTCTATAAACATTGGGTTGTGAATTTTATCATTCACCGCTTTAAATGCCGGATTAAATCGCTCCACATGACCAACTTGTCCTTTTACATTGTATTCTTTTGCAAGTGCAATAATATGTTCGGCTTCTTCAACCGTATTCGAAATTGGTTTTTCCAGAAAGATATGTTTGCCCGCTTTAATGGCATCAACCGCACAATGGTAATGCGAAAGGGTAGGCGTTACTATATCAACCACATCAACTGCTGCAATTAAATCGCTAATGGTTTCGAATGATTTATAACCGAATTCTGCAGAAACTTTTTCGGCATTTTCTTTAGATGGATCGTAAAAACCGACCAATTCGTATTTTGATGATTGATTTAACAATCGCAAATGGATTTTTCCTAAATGACCTGCGCCTAATACGCCAACTTTTAACATAATGAATGTTTTTTGCAAAGTTAAAATATATTTGAAAACCGAAGTGTTTTATTAGCTGAAAGTTACGCCGATGTTAAAAATATTCTACCGAAAACCTTGTGTTAACTTTGAAAATATACGTAATTTTGATGCACTGAAAAACTTCTTTAAAACGTGAAAGACACCGCAAAACATCAAGGTTTACGAAACCAGTTGGTAAAATTACTGGCAGAAAAAGGCATTTACGACACCAATGTTTTAAATGCTATGAATGCTGTGCCACGTCATTTATTTTTAGAATCGGGTTTTCAGGATTTTGCGTACCAAGATACCGCTTTTCCAATTGGTGCCGGACAAACTATTTCGCAGCCTTACACAGTTGCTTTTCAGTCACAGTTGTTGCAGGTTAAAGCCGACGATAAAGTGTTGGAAATTGGCACAGGATCGGGCTATCAAACGGCAGTTTTGTGCAAAATGGGCGCAAAGGTTTTTACTATTGAACGTCAAAATGAATTGTACAGAAAAACATCAGTTTTATTACCAAAATTAGGCTATCGCCCAAGAGTTGTTTCGTTTGGCGACGGATACAAAGGCTTACCTAAAGACGCTCCGTTTGATGGAATTATTGTTACAGCCGGAGCTCCGTTTGTTCCACAACCTTTGTTGGCTCAATTAAAAATAGGAGGCCGATTGGTAATTCCCGTAGGCGATGAAAAACAGGTAATGACGTTGTTAATAAGAACATCGGAAACGCATTTTGAACAACACGAATTTGGCGATTTTAAGTTTGTACCTATGTTGGAGGATAAGAATAGGTAAAAATTACAGAATATGACGTATTAAGTTAGCTAGTTATGTTTCATAAAAATTTTATATTTGATTAAAAAATTATGAGAATAAGTTTCTGTCTGTTTTTATAATTCATTTCAATTTATTCTTGCAAAAATGAAGAGCCTGTAATAATAGATATTCCAATTTACCCTGATCGTTTATATGTTAATAAAAATGCTTTTTTCGAACGAATGAGATTCAATGACACTGTAATTTGTTACATAA
>CAMLFV010000126.1 GCA_946479395.1 uncultured Flavobacterium sp.
GAACTAGAAATTTTGCACCAAACAGCTGATAAACAACAAAAAATAAACGATTTGGAAGAAGAGAAAAAGGCGAATGAATTATTAAGTAAAAACAAAAATCTGCGAATTACCATTTTGGTGATTGCTCTTATCCTAAGCTTGGTGATTGCTTTTTTAATTTTCATCAATTACAAGAAACAACAAAAGTTAAATAAGCAAATCAGTGTGAGTCATGAGCAGGATTTACTTCATATAGAAAATCAACGTAAATACGAAGCAACACAAGCGATATTACAAGGTGAAGAGCAAGAACGTCAACGAATTGCACAAGATCTACACGACAGCATGGGCGGTATGTTGGCAAACATACGCATGACTATTTCGGCTAATGATTCTTTTAGCAAAGAAAATATAATTGAAAAATTAGATAAATCTATTGCCGAAATGCGACGAATATCCAGAAACCTGATGCCTGAAACACTAAAAAATCTTGGCCTAGAAACGGCTCTTAAAGAATTGTGCGAAGCTATGAAACAAAAACATTTTAACATTCAGTTCGAAGCCTTTAATTTATCAGAAAATATTTCGTTTAAAACACAAATGGCGTTGTATCGTATCACACAAGAAAGTATAAGCAATATAACCAAATACGCTCAGGCAAGCAATGTAATTGTACAAATTAGTCAAAATAACAACATACTGAATTTAACCATTGAAGATGATGGAATTGGCTTTGATAAATCTGAAATTGTATATGGACTAGGCTTAAAAAATATAAAAAACAGAGTAGAGTTAATTAACGGAACGGTGGAGATTGCTTCGAATAAAGGAGAGGGAACTACCATAAATGTAGAATGCTATGTATGATAAAAATAAAATAAATCTCGCCATAGTTGATGATCATCCGATGATTTTAGAAGGATTGAAATCGCTTTTGGAAAAAAATGCGAAATTTCATGTTTTTTCCTTTACCAAAGGAACAACTGTTATAGATTTTATTCAGCAAAATAAAATAGATGTCGTTTTATTAGACATTGTATTAAACGATGGGAACGGATTAGACTTTTGCAAAATTATTAAACAAAAATCACCAAAATCTATCGTAATTGCACTAAGCAATCAAGCCGAACGAAGCATTATTTTTCGCTTTTTAGAAAATGGCGGAAACGGCTACATCTTGAAAAATGCCGACGCGCAGGAAATAATTCAATGTATAGCAAAAGCAATGAACGGCGATTTGGCTTTAAGCAAAGAAATACAAGAAATTATGTTACGCACCAAAGTTACAAATTTCGAACTTCCTAGACTCACCAAAAGAGAAAAACAGATTCTTCAAGCAATTGCCAAAGGAAGTACATCCGCTGAAATAGCCGAACAATTATTTATTTCGGTGATAACAGTAGAAACCCACCGCAGAAATTTATTGCAAAAGTTTAAAGCTAAAAATATGATAGAATTGGTTAAAATAGCCACCGAAAATCGGTTGATTTAAATTAATCCTAGTCGTAATCTTTTATATACAAAAATGAAATGTGCACAATTTTAAAATGAAATGTATTTTATTTTGACAAATAGAACCAAATATAAAAGCTGTTTAAAAATCATTTAAACGGCTTTTCTTCATTTATTATCTCTTTGTTGCTTTAGAAATTTTTGATCTAAATGCACTAGAACTTTCCCACGAAGGGAAAAATCAGATACAGAAAGGAATTATATTCAGTATAGGAAATGCTCTAAAACAAGATTGCGAAGTTGCTTACGAACCAACAAAAACTATTCTCGATGCTGGAATATATTCTTTTGATTTATTTCATGAGCCTTATATTGCTGTTGATGACGTCAATAACAATAAACAAACAATTGAAAGCAGCGCTAACAATAAGATTATTTTAAAACTTAAAAAACTAAAGTTTGAAGGAATCAATTTAAAAACAAGAAAATGGAAACCTTAGTATTTAAAGAACACGATTTTAAAGAAACCTTTACAGGTTTTGTATTTAGAATGAAATGCGAGAATGCACAGCATCAGAAGTTCAGAATTGAAGCATTACAATCCCATGTTATATTCGAAGAAATCAACGTGGTTACCAAAGCTAAAGATGATACCTTTGAAATTCACAGACAACCTTTTGATGGTAGGGTAATCTTCATCTAAAACTTGTTGCTTACTGTTGAAAAAATCAATAGTCTTAGTCAATTTACAGTTTGATTTTTTTTACCTATCCAACCAATTCAAAAAAAATTAATACCTTTATCTTGTGGTCGTTCTCATTCTACATTTCCCTGTTTTTGAAATATACAATGCCGCATCAACCCCGCGGTTAAAGCATGGCAAAGCATGGTAAAGCCTTGATAAATAAATAGTTTAGCCTAAACAAAGAAACTTCTTACTTTCGTAAAACCAATTTCAGCAATTTCTCCACGTTATTATTAAATTCTTGTACCCAGCCGGTTTTGTAGATTAACAACATAAAGCTGCCTACGAAGAAACTGCAACGAACGATAAAATCGAACATTCCAAAAACGTTTAAAGGCAAAACAAAAGCAATTGCCAGCAAAACCAGACTGCTTGCTATGGTTTTTATGTAATTGGTGTTTATAGGTAGTATATTAAACTTGCGGTATATGAACCACAGTTTGGTAAGGTTAAAAACCATCATGGCAAAAAACGATGCCCATGCAACGCCGATGATTCCGAAATTAGTCTGCGTTAAAACGTAATAGTTTAAGCCAACATTTAAAACGGCAAGTACTACTATCGCGATTAGATTAAAGCGGTAAAATTTTGAGTAGGCAATAATTTCGGTATTAAAACCGGTTACCATGTTTAGCACTACATTTCCACCTAAAATATACAACACAGGTAAAACAGGGAATAATTTATCGGCAGTTGGCAGAATTTCAAAAAAATCTTTCATTCCTAAAAGTACGCAGCCGTAAAGTAGTATTCCTATAAAAAACAGGTTTTTGGCAACTTCGGCATACTTTATTTTTAAAACCGACAAATCGTTTTTCTTTAAAGATTCGGATATTAACGGACTGTACAATGCAAATACGCCGGCAGCAGGAATCATTAAGGCGTTTGCCAAATTTACCCCAATATTAAAATCTCCGTTGGCTGTATTTGATAAGAATTCCGGTATCATAACCGAATCTATCCTAAAGGCAAAAAAAGATCCTAAACTTGCCGAAAAAGCATACAAACTGTATTGATAATACTGCTTTTTAGGTATCTCTTGAAATAAATCTTTATAGTTTAAGGTATATACCGGTTTAAAATACTTAAAAAGGTAAAAACCAATCGCAATCAGCATAACAGCAAATGAAACGGTATAAAAAACCAATCCTTGTGATTCTGTAAAACCGTAATATAAGATCAATACAAAAGATAAGGGTAACGTAATTTTAGGAATAATTTTTTCGTAAAACGTAGGAATGGAAAGCTTTTGCAAGCTGGTTGCCTGTCGCTTAAAAAGATCAACATACGCCAGGCAAATCGCAATAAGAAAACCATAAATGAAATACTGTTTGTTTTCCAGCCCATCAAACCAATAAACAACGCTTACACCAATGCTACAGAAAAAAATCATCCAGACAATAGAAATCATACTGTACGAAAACAATTTCCTTTGTAATAAATCGTTCAGTTTCGGTTGAAAATTCAATAAAGCGGTTGAGGCTCCCAAAACCATAATTGGGTACAAGATCTGTGCAAAACCATCGATAAAACGAATAATTCCCAGTAAATCTTTATCGTACGGATAAATAAACAGCGTGGACACCGTGCCAATGAGCACGCCGAAATAATTGATCAGCGTAAACCACAAAGCCTGTTTGCTAGAAAACTTGGTATCCATTTTACATTTTTTACAAATATAATCGTTAATCTTTAAATTGATTTTAATTACTTTTACCAATCACAATTTTCTATTATGTACGAAAAAACCTATCCGAAACAACGTTTTAAAATTACCATGGATTTTTTGCTGGAACACATTTCTAAAGATGCAAAAATTTTAGATTTGGGTGTTGAAAATCCGTTGTCTGCATTGATGAAGGAAGAAGGTTTTAATGTGCAAAATACTACCGGAGAAGATTTAGACGAAAATCAGGAAGCGTTGAAACAAACAGATTATGATGTATTGACGGCTTTTGAAATTTTTGAACATCTGTTGAATCCGTACACCGTTTTAAAAAACTGTAAGGCACAGAAAATTGTAATTTCGGTTCCGTTGCGTTTATGGTTTTCGTCGGCTTACCGCAGTAAAACAGATGTTTGGGACAGGCACTATCACGAGTTTGAAGACTGGCAGTTGGATTGGCTGCTGGAAAAATGCGGTTATAAAATTACGGCTCGAAAAAAATGGGCGCATGCCGTGAATAAAATCGGGATTAGACCATTTTTGCGAAAGTTCACTCCGCGTTATTATATGATTTTGGCAGAAAAAATATAGCATGAAGGTTTATTGCGTCATTCCCACTTATAACGAAGAAGCTTTTATAGGGCAAACATTAAATTCGTTGGTGCAGCAAACTGTTGTGCCCGATAAAATTGTGGTTGTAAATGATAATTCTACCGATAGAACTGCTGATATTATTGCCGATTTTGAACATAAATACCCAAATATTTTTCAGGTTTTTAATGAATCTGAAAAAAAGCATTTGCCTGGGAGCAAAGTAATTCGAGCATTTAACAAAGGTTTTGAAACGTTAGACGATTCGTTTGATATTATTGTAAAGTTAGATGCCGATTTGATTCTTCCTAACAATTATTTTGAACGAATTATTGAAACATTCAGCACAAACAACCGAATTGGAATGGTTGGCGGTTTTGCGTATATCGAAAAAAACAACGAATGGATTTTAGAAAGTTTAACCGACAAAGACCATATTCGCGGTGCTTTTAAGGCATACCGAAAAGAGTGTTTTATCGAAATTGGAGGTTTAAAACCTGCCATGGGTTGGGACACGGTTGACGAATTGTTGTGCCGTTTTTACAATTGGCAAATTATTACTTTGCCCGATTTAAAAGTTAAGCATTTAAAACCAACCGGTGCAACGTATGATCAATCAGCTCGATACAAACAAGGCGAAGCTTTTTACAGGTTAGGTTACGGTTTTTGGATCACCGCCATTGCCAGCTTAAAATTAGCGCTGCGCAAACAAAAACCTTTGTTGTTTATTGATTATTTAAAAGGATTTTTTAAAGCTAAAAACAATAGAACTCCGTTATTGGTAACTGCCCAACAAGCAAAATTCATTAGAACATATCGTTGGAAAAAAATGAAAGAGAAGTTGTTTTAATTTAAAAACCAAATGGTATTTCCTTTTACATCTACCATTTTCATGTAATGATCTTACTCGTTTTTATCGAAATCTACAATAGCGATATCGTCTTTAATTCTTAACGTATAATACACGTTTTTATCTACAACAGGAAATTCTTTCATCTTTGCAAGAACATCTAAACGTTCCTGACCACCAATATATTCACTAGATATATTATCAAATTTATTTAGTCTTATAATTCCCCAACCCCAACCGTTATTTTCGTATATAGGTGCCAATTGATAAATTAAAGGCATGGTACTGAAATTAATTGTTATATTTCGATGAGCTGTTTTATTCACCCCATTAATGATAACCTTTGGTTTACCATGTTCAAATATTTTTGGAGATAACAGATTGATGATATAATCAGAAAACTCGTCTTGATTTTTTAAGTAAATGGCCAATTGAGACGACATTAAAAAGGAATAATATATAAACGGCGTAAATGAAATTACGGCCATAACATTTTTATAATTGCTGTTTAATGAAATTGCAAAATACAATCCGTAAATACCTACTGCCCACCCAATCATCGCTCGTGGAACCCAACGCGGCTCATACACAAACATATTTACGCCTGCCATAAATATTAAAATGCAAAAAATTAAAACAAGAGTAACAATTACTTTTATAAGTAAAAATTTATTAAACTGGGTTTTAAAATTATTTTTAAAGTAGGTAACGATGCTTAAAACACTAAAAAAAAGTAGCATGTAAAAAACGAATCGGTATGATGAAAACATTAAAAGTTTAACTAAATCAATCATGCTGTAGAATCGTTCTTTCAACAGCATTTTTAAGTTATCATCATTAAAGATAAAATCAGCTCTTCTATCTTTCAATAAATTTAAATCTAACCATTTTAAAACCGTTTTATAACTAAAAAACCCAATTACAAAACTTGCCGCAGCTGTAAGCAAACTTATTATTGCGGTTTTAAATTGATCATTCCAAACATCTTTAGCCAAAAGAAAACATAATATGATGCAATACGATAATGCTGAAGTTTGATACAAGCCTAACGATAAAAACACACCTATAATCGATACAGCAAAAAAGATTTTCTTGTTATTATAAAACAAAAACGGAACAGCTATACTTAATATTGATAAGCTAATTGGAATACAATCAAACCTATACGATAAAATTTCTAATAAAAACGGACATGTTAACAACAAAAAACTACCTATAAAAAGCATTAATTTGTTGCGAACACCAACAGAATAAGATATAATAAAACCCGCCAACGCCAATATTACCGCGCTGATCATGTTTGAAAACGGATACAAACTGTAAACAACTTCTTTTTGAAAAGAAAGTAAATGCATTATTTTTGAACTCACAAACCTTCCGTCATGATCCCAATTATAACCGGCAACTGTTCTGTTTAAATCATCTACATAGTGCGTATTTGCTAAAACAATTGGTAAAACATATAAGACTGCCAGTATTATTATAGACAAGATATATGTTTTATTATTCTTAAGAATCTGAATCTTTTCTGAAAACTGTTTTTGGTTTAAGTAATCTTTCATGTGTGTTATTCCGATTTATGTTTTATAATATAACGTGGTCTGCGTTTGCTTTCTAAATAGGTTCTACCTAAATATTCGCCTAAAACGCCAATGCCTATAAGCTGTACGCCACCAAAAAAAAGTATAGCAACCATTAGGGATGCGTATCCTGATGCACTAATTCCAAAGAATAATTTTTCTACAATGATTTTTAAACCGTATAAAAAGGAGATTAAGGCGATTATGCTTCCAAAATACGTCCAAACTTTTAAGGGCAAGGTAGAAAATGATGTGATTCCTTGTACCGCCAAATTCCATAATTTAATGTAGTTGAATTTTGTTTTACCTTCTGTACGGCTTGGTCTGCTGTAATTAACAACCGCTGTTTCAAAACCAACCCAGCTCATTAATCCTTTCATAAAAAGCTGGTTTTCCTGCAAACACACAATTTCATTTACAACCTGGCGGGTCATTAATCTGAAATCGCCTACATTTTCTTCCAGTTTTAAGGTACTCATTTTATTGTTCAACCTGTAAAACCATTGTGCCGAAAATCGCTTTAAAACGGTATCACTTCCTCTGTTGGATCTTCTTGCCAAAACAACATCTGCTCCTTTTTCGTAAGCGGTAATCATTTCAAAAATCAATTCAAACGGATCCTGCAAATCAACATCCATAGGAATCATTAAATCGCCTTCGGCATGTTCCAACCCTGCAAACAAAGCGGCTTCTTTTCCAAAATTTCGAGAAAAAATCAAGGCTTTGCAGTCGGCATTTTCATTAATCAATCTGTTTAAAATAGTTGGTGTTTGATCTTTACTTCCGTCATCAATAAACAAAACGCTTGCTCTGTATCCTTTATCAACCAAAGTTTTACTAAATTTTAAAAACTCGTTAAAAAAGGTATCAATACTTAATTCTTCGTTGTAAACCGGAACAATTATACAGATTTGCTTCATAAATGACTGTAATTAAAGGCAAGTCAAAAAT
>CAMLFV010000127.1 GCA_946479395.1 uncultured Flavobacterium sp.
TCCTCTGTTTGTTCTTGCGACCAAATAACACCGCTGCAAAAACAACAAGAAATAAGCGAAAAAAATATGTTTTTCATTTTTTTACTATTATTTAAATACTAAATAACAAATGAAAACTGAAGACATTTTGAAGAAATAATGCTAAAAATTTGAAGCTTTACCAAAACAGCTATTTATCAGCTATTTATATCTAAAATAAAGATGTGTAAATTATTTTGTGTTTTGTAAGTAATTTTATATCCGTAAACATCTACTATTTTTTTAACCAATGCCAATCCAATTCCTAATGAACTAGAGCCAGAGGTTCCTTTTTTAAAACGATTGAATATATTTTCGTTGGTAAGGTTGCTAGGATTACCAGTGTTTTTAATTTCAAGAAAAGTACTTGTTAATGTTATTTCAACAATTCCGTTTTCAATATTGTGCCTCCTGGCATTATTTATAAGGTTTGATAGCACAATTTGCAATAACATTGGGTTTATGTTAATGTAGATATCGTCTTGTATGGATACATTAAGCGTTTTACCGCCCATTTCTATAATATCCTCGTATTGCAAGATTGTTTCTTTTAAAACTTCGGAAAAATTAACTTGCTGTGGTGCTACTTCATGATCTTCTAAACTCATTAACAAAACCAATGATCGGTTTAGGGTTGACATTCTGTTTAGTTCATCGTACATAACACTTAATGTCTGCATTTGTTCTTGATTTAAATTGGTATTCAACAACAATTCAATTTTTCCTTTTAAATTCGCTAAAGGCGTTTGCAGTTCGTGCGATAGGTTTTCTGTAAATTCTTTTAAAAGTTTGTATTGTTGTATTGATTTATCTGCCATTTGAGTAAACAATTTGTTTAGCTCGTCTAATTCGGCAGTATTGGTGTTTATAACTTGTATTTGTTCACCTTTACGAACATCGAATTTTTTCATTTGTTCCAATAAACTGTAAAAAGGCATGTAAAGATTTCGAGCGATCATTTCGCCAAAAAACACAATGGTAATAAGCATAAAAACAAAAATCCAGGCTACAACCATTAAAACACTTAACCAATATTCTCTTTCTATTTTAACGATATAGTCTTCGGTAGTAATTTGGTAATGTACATTGTTTACAAACGGATAGTTAATTACTTTTATATAGTACCCGTAACTTTGTAATTCGCTGTTCCAAACTTCTTCTCTTTCTTCAACAACCTCATCAACAAGGTTATCGTATTTTTTTGACAGAACTTTAATTTTTACTGTTGGGTGTTTTTTTTCTAAAGAATCTATCGATTGTGTTTTAAGTTGTTGAACAATATATTCACTTAAATGTTCCATTTTGCGTATTGCCGACCTGTTGGTTACCCTTTCTATAGAAATATAAAAAATAGAGAAACCAATAGCTAACGACAAGAAAACGATAACGATTAAATAATATGTAATTCGGCTGCTTAATTTCATTGTTCAGCCCATTTGTAACCTAAACCATAAATAGTTCTTACGTAATCTGTACCACCTGCATCGACAATTTTTTTTCGCAAATTTTTTAAATGCTGATATATAAAATCCACATTGTCTAAATTATAAGTATAATCACCCCAAAGATGCAGGGCTATTGCTTGTTTAGATAAAACCCTGTTTTTATTGTTAATGAAGTAAACCATTAGATTAAATTCTTTTTTGGTCAAAACAACCAATTGATCATTAACCTTACATTCCATAGAATTTAAATCAATTGATATTTCGTTAAACACAAGCAAGTTATCTTTGCTATTGGCACTATTTCTTCGAGTTACAGCTTTAATACGCGAATGTAGTTCAGGTAATGGGAATGGTTTAGTAATGTAATCGTCTGAACCGCCATCAAGTCCTTTAATTTTATAATCTAAAGAGTTTTGTGCCGAAATAATAATTACTTTACTACTTATATTGTTTTCCTTAATGTATTCTAAAAGGGTAAGCCCCGAATCATCAGGCAAAGTTAAATCTAAAAGCACCACATCGTACTCAAACATTTCAAGCATTTCTTTGGCTAATGTAACCGTTTTAACCCATTCGCAAATATAATTTTCTTGAGTTAAAAAGCTGATCATATTTGCAGCAAGCTCTTGGTGGTCTTCTACTAGTAATAACTTCATTTTAAAAAGTACAGTTTAATTTTATAAAGATAATTTAAATAATTATTTATTTAGTTTTACAAACTTTACTTTCGTTAAAAAGAAAAATTATACACTATTTTTGATATTTTGAAGTTATAACTTACATGAAACAGTTTTTTTGTTTTGTATGGTGTTTTTTAATTTTTTCTTTTGCTAATGCACAGGAAACAAATTCGCTGTACAAATCAAAAAAAATTATAACCGATTCTTTAACTACAACGGTTTATTTAGACAGCGTTGCACTAAACAACACTTTTTTTAAGGTTGTAAACAATCAGGGTATCGATTTGGATCCCGCGAATTACACGGTAGATTACAATAAGGCAACCCTTACATTTACCAAGCCTTTACAAGATACTTTAAACGTTTCGTTTTTAAATTATCCCGTTTTTTTAACCCGAACGTATGCTTTGTACGATACCAAACGTATCGTTCCAAATAAAGAAGGTGCGTATATTTTTACGGTTCCCGAAAAACAAGCAACCACTTTTACACCTTTTGAAGGATTGAATACTAACGGAAGTATTTCCCGAGGAATTACCGTAGGAAACAATCAAAACTTGGTAACAAATTCTAATCTCGATTTGCAGATTGTCGGGAATTTATCAGATAAAGTCCAAATTCGTGCTTCATTGCAAGACAGCAACGTTCCTTTGCAAAACGGCGGATATTCACAAAAAATGGATGAATTCGATCAGATCTTTATGGAACTTTTTTCGACTAATTGGAGCATTAAAGCCGGAGATTTGTTTTTAGAAAACAGAACTTCCCGTTTTTTAAATTTCAATAAAAAAGTTCAGGGAATTTCGGGTACTGTAAAATTCGGAAACGATAAAAGCAAAACCACCATTGAAACCGCAGCTGCGTTGGTTCGCGGGCAATATGCTAAAAGTGAATTTGTTGGCCAGGAAGGAAATCAAGGTCCGTACAAATTAAAAGGTAGCAACAATCAATTGTATATTCTAATTATTTCGGGATCGGAATCGGTTTATGTAAACGGACGAAAATTAACACGCGGCGAACAGAACGATTATGTGATTGATTACAATTCGGGCGAAATTCGCTTTACAACGCTTTTCCCAATTACTGCCGAAATGCGTATTGCGGTGGAATATCAATATACCGACAGAAATTATGCTCGATTTTTGGGTTATGGCGGAATTAAACACGAACGCGAAAAATGGAATATTGCAGGATATGTTTATACCGAAACCGATATTAAAAATCAGCCGGTACAGCAAAATCTAAACAAAGAACAAGTCGATATTCTAAAACAAGCCGGCGACAGTTTGGCATTAATGATGGCGCCGTCTGCGTATCCCGATACTTATTCAGAAAACAAAACGCTGTACAAAAAGGTCAACCAAAATGGTTATGAATTTTATCAATATTCTAACACTCCAACTGATACTTTGTATATGGTTTCGTTCAGTTATGTGGGACCAAGCAACGGAAATTATCGTTTGGCAAACTCGTCGGGCGTTGGTAAAATTTATGAATTTGTTGAACCTGTAAACGGATTAAATCAAGGCGATTATGAACCGTTGATTCAGCTAATTGCTCCCACTCGTTTAACTTTGGCAACCGTTATGGGGCAATACAAACCGAAAGATTTTACGCAGGTAGATTTTGAATTTGGATTCAGTAACCACGACCAAAACCTTTTTTCGCCCATTGATGATGAAGACAATCAAGGAATTGCCGCCAACGTTAACGCCACACACAGGGTTTTAAACAATAAATGGAAAGTTGATGTTTTTGGAAATGTGCAGTTGGCAACAGAAAATTTCAAGACCATTGAACGTTTGTATTCGATTGAATTTGATCGGGATTGGAATGTTTCAAACACTTTCGGAAATCAATCGCTACTGACTTTTGGATCTAAAGTTACACCGAACGAAAACAGTTTTTTCACGTATCAGTATAGCCGCTTAGAATATACAAATAGCTATATTGGGCATAAACAATCTTTGATTGGAAATTATCAGTACAAAAACTTCAACCTAAATACCAACACCAGTTTTTTATCGGCAAAAGGCAGCGTTTACAATACTAATTTTGTTCGAAGTAAAACGCAGGCAGTCTATACAAAGGATAAAAATTGGGCAGGATCGCGTTTAGATTTAGAAAATTATCAGGTGAAGGATGTTGCCACGCAACAGTTTCAAACCTTATCACAAAAATACGCGCAAATTGATGCGTTTGTTGGGCGTGGCGATACCTTGAAAACTTATGTGGAAATTGGTTATAAATTCCGTGTGAATGATTCGTTGCAGAATAACGTTTTGCGAAATGTTTCAAACGCGCATTCGTTCTATGTAAAATCGCAGCTTTTTAAAACCCAAACCAGCGATTTGTCTGTTTACGCAAATTACCGTCGATTAAAATATACCGACACCGGCTTGGTTGAACCAACCTTGAATTCGCGTATTACCTACAACGACCGCTATTTAAAAAATCTGATACAGACTAATACCATTTACGAAACATCATCGGGAGCTGTCGCGCAGCAGGAATTTACTTATATTAAGGTTGATCCCGGTTTGGGAACGCACATGTGGAACGATTACAACGGCAACGGAATTCAGGAATTGGAAGAGTTTGAAATTGCGCCTTATCCCGATTTGGCTGAATATGTGCGGATGTTTTTGCCGAATCAGAGTTTTGTGAAAACACATCAAACCAAGTTAACGCAGGTTTTTAATTTTAATTTCAGCATTTGGCAGAACGAAAACGGTTTTAAGAAATTTGCCAGTCAGTTTCATTTGCAATCATCTTTTATCATCGATCGAAGTATTTTGAGAGATGGAAACGGAATTGCGTGGAATCCTTTCGGATCGTCGTCTGATGATTTGGTGGCAGAAAATTCAAACATTCGTAATTCGATTTACTTCAACCGTGGCAAACAAAAATACACCACCATTTATTCGTTAATAAACAATCGGGCAAAAAACCTGATGAATTTTGGGAGTTTAGACAATAAAATTACCACGCACCAAATACAGTTTCAACATTTATTGAACAAGTGGTGGCTGGCACAGTTAACCAATAAATTTGACCGAGTTGAAAGTGTTTCTGAAAACTACGGATCTAAAAATTACCTGCTGAATAATTTAGGCATCAATCCCCGAATCAGTTATCTGTTTTCGCAAAATGCCCGAGTAGAATTGTTTTATGAATGGAAGGATAAAGAAAATATTCAAGGCGATTTAGAAACATTGGAACAACACCGCATTGGTACGGCATTTAATTGGAGTACATCGCAGAAATTTACATTGAATGGTGAGTTTTCGCTTTACAACAACAAATTCGTAGGCAATCCTTTATCGGCTGTGGCTTACCAAATGCTGGAAGGTTTACAACCAGGCAAAAATATTACATGGCGATTGTTGTTTCAGCGCAATTTAACCAAGTATTTAGATGCCAACATAAGTTATCAGGGCAGAACTAGCGAAACCGCAAAAACCATTCACACAGGAAGTATTCAATTGCGTGCGTTTTTTTAAACAAAATGTTTATATTTGTTACTTTAATAGATCAAAAATCATGAAAAAAATAACAATTATTGCATTATTTGCTGCATTAGGTTTGGTTTCTTGTAACGATAAAAAAGCAGAACCTACTACAACAACCGAAACAACAACTACAACAGACGCAGCTCCGGTAGATCCGCATGCAGGTCATAACCATGCACCAGGCGAAGGTCACGACCACGATCATGGAGCAGCAACTACAACAACTACAGCAGCAGATACAAAAACAGCAGCAGGTATGAATCCGGCACACGGACAGCCAGGTCACCGTTGCGATATTCCTGTAGGAGCACCATTAAACTCTCCTCCAGGTCAGGGAGCTGGACAAACTTCTGCACCGGCAGCACAACCAAGTCAAGGTGGTTTTTTAGGCGGCGGTAACGCACAAGCACAAGCTCCGGCACAACAAGCAGCGCCACAACAGCAAATGCCTAAACAAGAAACGGCTCCGGGAATGAAAGGAAAACCAAACCCGGCACACGGGCAACCAGGTCACCGTTGCGATGTTTCGGTTGGTCAACCATTACCATAATTAAGTTTATAGTCTTTAGTTTTTAGACAGCATTATAAATTACAACCTGTGAGGTTTTTGAAAACCTCACAGGTTTTTTTAATTATATTTACTTCTATGAATTCAAAAAAAATATTCGGATACATTTTCATAGTTATTGCAGTTGTTTTAACGTTAGCAATTATTGCGCTTATTCCTCAATTAATGGTGATACTTGCTGCTCTTAAAGATAATTCAAATAGCTATGATATTGGATATAGCGTAGGATATACAGCTTTTTTGATTATTCAAATTTCTATAACTATTATTTTATGGAGAGTGGGAATGCGCTGGACTAAAAGACCTTAAAAGATATAATTTTCAACCTCGCCTGCGTTAGGGATTGCAGCGGCATCCTTTTACAGGTGGCTGAGGTACTCGAAGCCCCGATAAAAGATACAGCGGAAAGCCCGACCGGCTCACTAAAAAGCCGGGAACGCCCAAATAGAACTTATATTATTAAAAAACGCTAAATTTTTCACTATTTTTGTAGGCTGAAAACCATACAGTCATGATTCAAAATCCTAAACGATATACCGTTACAGCGGCTTTGCCGTACACCAACGGACCTATACATATTGGGCATTTGGCGGGCGTTTACGTTCCTGCCGATATTTACGCTCGTTTTTTACGCCAGCAAAATAAAGATGTTGCTTTTATTTGCGGAAGCGATGAACACGGAGTGGCAATTTCTATGAAAGCCAAAAAAGAAGGTATTTCTCCGCAAGAAGTGATCGATAAATACAACAAAATCATTAAAGATTCTTTTCAGGAATTTGGAATTTCGTTCGATAATTATTCGCGTACTTCGGCTAAAATCCATCACGATACCGCTTCTGATTTTTTTAGAAAACTGTACGATGAAGGAAAGTTTATCGAAGAAGTTACCGAACAATTGTACGATGCCGAAGCAGATCAGTTTTTGGCAGATCGTTTCGTAACCGGAACTTGCCCAAAATGTAACAGCGAAGGTGCGTATGGCGATCAGTGTGAAAAATGCGGAACATCGTTAAACGCAACCGATTTAATCAATCCAAAATCAACCATAACAGGATCGACGCCAATTTTAAAGGAAACCAAGCACTGGTTTTTACCTTTAGATCAGTACGATACTTTTTTGCGCGAATGGATTATTGAAGGGCATAAAAACGATTGGAAACCGAATGTTTACGGACAGGTAAAATCGTGGTTAGACGATGGTTTGAAACCACGAGCAGTAACCCGCGATTTAGATTGGGGAATTGATGTGCCTGTTGATGGTGCCGAAGGTAAAAAACTCTACGTTTGGTTCGATGCACCTATTGGTTACATTTCATCGACCAAAGAATGGGCAGCCCGCGAAGGAAAAGATTGGGAGCCTTATTGGAAAGATCAAGACACCAAATTGGTTCATTTTATAGGGAAAGACAATATTGTGTTCCACTGCATTATTTTCCCGGCAATGTTAAAGGCAGAAGGCAGTTATATTCTACCTGACAATGTGCCTGCTAACGAGTTTTTAAATTTAGAAGGAAATAAATTTCACCATCAGGGAATTGGGAGAAGACCTGGGCGAGCAATTGTTCGTACGCACCAGC
>CAMLFV010000128.1 GCA_946479395.1 uncultured Flavobacterium sp.
GTAAAAAACCATGGCCGCCCCAAATAAAAATGGGTGCCGGCGTGCAAGGAATCGCTATTTTGAACGACGTGCCGATCTGGTACGAATTGTGGCGAAACATCAACGGTTTCCCTGCCGATTACTATACCGTGAAAACCGATAAATCTACCCAGAAAAAATGATAAAGTTTAACAATATCGTTTTTACGCTGCTGCTGTTTGTAAGCATTGCCGGTTTTGGGCAGGATACGCTGCGCATGAGCCACAAGGAATTTATCTCTATTGTGAAAAGTTATCATCCGCTGGCTTACAACTATCGTTTACAAAATCAGATTGCCGAAGCTGAAATTCAGAAGGCTCGCGGAAATTTCGATCCGTTGGTTGATGCCAAAAACGGTTCAAAAACCATAGACGGTACCGAATATTACAAACAGACCAATGTGGGTTTGGAAATTCCTACCTGGTACGGTATCGAACTAAACGGAAGTTACAATTATATTAACGGTCAAAAACTAAACAACAGCGATACCCGTGGCGGCTTATATCAGTTTGGAGTAACGGTTCCATTGGCGAAAAATCTTTTGTACGATACACGTCGGGCCTTGTTAGATCAGGCAAAATCTGCTTTACAAATGACACAGGCAGAACAAAAACTGCTTACGAACGAACTGCTGCTTAACGCCGATAATGCCTATTGGAACTGGGTTCGTATGTACGAAGAGTACCTGCTGCAAAGTCGTACCGTTGCTATAAACGAAGATCGACTGATCCTTACCAAAAAAACCTACGAATACGGCGAACGTGCAGCCATTGATACCACCGAAGTGGTTTCGCAGCTGCAGAGTTATGAAGTAGAGAAACAAGATGCGTACCTTAAATTTATAAAAGCTACGCAAGAGCTTTCTCTTTTTTTATGGACGGAAAACCAGCAACCTTATGATGTGGAGCAACTAATAATTCCATCGCAAAAAATAAC
The DNA here is from genome assembly GCA_946479395.1 of uncultured Flavobacterium sp. The sequence goes on from CAMLFV010000128.1 coordinate 955, forward strand.
ACAGGCAGAATCGTATGAAAATTATGGAGTTTTATTGGCATTGATCGATCAAAGGGATATTAACCGCCATGCGGCATTGCAATATTATCAGCAGAAATTCAATATTTTAGAAAGCCAGCGCAGGTTAAAACGACAAAGTTTGCTGCCAAAACTGGATTTTACCTATAATTTTTTCAACAAAGAAAGTTATGAAACCGAATTACTGCCTCTTTTTGAAAACAATTACCAATACGGTTTAAAACTGGAAATCCCGATTTTCTTGAGACAAGCCCGCGCCGATTACCGGATCGCACAATATAAAATTGAACAAAACCAGTTTGATGCCGATTACAAACAACAAGAACTGCATGCAAAAATCACCGCGTATAAAAATGAAGTTATAAGTTATCAGTCGCAAATAAACCTGATGCAGAGCAATATTGAAAACTACAAACGTTTATTAAATGCCGAAGAAATAAGATTCAGCAACGGAGAAAGTTCGCTTTTTTTAATCAATACCCGTGAAAACAAACTGCTGGAAGCCGAACAAAAATTACTGGATCTGCGTTTAAAATTCATTAAAAGCTATAATCAGCTAAAATGGTTTAATGAGAATTTTGAGGTTAACTGATGTCTTTTTATAGATAAATGAAAAAACAGGCTGCAATGCCTGTTTTTTCATTATAATTTTTTGATTTCCTGATAAAATACGGTTTTTGAACTGTTTATTGTAGGAATTTCAATTGCAGACAATTCGCCCTTAAGTTGCCAACCGTCTTGTAGTGCTTTTCTGGTCTGTCTTTCAAGGTCTTTTACCCTTGACGCTGTTAATACGTGACATTCCATGGAACTATTTAGTTTGTTAAGTTGTATCAAAACTATAAAAAAATATTTATAACTCATGAAGTTTCAATATTAATTAACAATTGCAGATCTTTATTAAACAGCAAAAAAACGCACGGTTTTTAGGCTATTTAGTTCTTAACTCAGCTAAAACTAACGGACTAAAACAACATTTGTGTTGATTCCGTTATAACTATTAGATAATAAATAACTTATTTACTAATTTCAAAAAACATACTTCAACTGGAACGATCCGAAATAATTCACCGGCTGTCCCGGATAGTAGTACCTTGGTGCACTGTTGCCAAAACCTGTGGCATTTACCAAAACCATTGAGGTATAATGTTCGTTAAAAACATTATTAACTCCAATATTTATTAATAAAGACAAAGAATCTGTAACCTGACCCTGCCAATTCACAGCGGCATTGCAAAGGCTGTACGCATCAGAAAAAAGAGCATTGGCATCGTTCAGCGGAATTTTATCAACAAAGAAATAATCGGCTTTTAAACCAAAACCGTGGGGCAAATTGAACATCAAACCACCTGTAAACTGGTTTTTAGGCACTCCGGTAAGATCGTTTCCTGAAAAATTTTGATCGTTGTGTTTAAAATCATCGAACCTAAAATTACCCAGTGCAGCCGATATATAAGGTATCACCTGCGTTTTTCTGCCCAACTGCAACTTGTACTGTGCCATGAATTCCAACCCCATGTGAACCGTACTGCCGGCATTTACACCAACATATTGGTCTTCCAACACCCGGTGTGCAACCAACAAATCGCTCACTTTCATTCGGTAAAGAGCTGCTTCTGCATAAAATCGTTTATCGGCAGAAAATAATTTTGTGCCTAATTCTACATTGTAGCCGTTTTCAGGTTTGATCGACGTATTTACCTGTCCGTTTTCGTTCATTGTTTCTTCGATTGATGGCAGTGAATATCCTCTGCCCACCGACAGATAAACCGTTTGATGTTTTGATGGAAGATAAGACAATGCGATTTGCGGAGCCCAGATTCCGTTGTATTGATAAGGCGTATCATAAACATTGTTAAGCGGATACTTTTGCTGCAGCACAAATGATGTTTTGTTGTAATTAAGTCCGGCATTCAGTTCCCACTTATCAGAGAAAACATAGCGCAGCTGACTGTAAACATTTACAAAATTCCGTCTTTGGAACAGTCGGTTTTTATCAGCACCTGACAAACTTCCCTGCCCGTTATTTTCAAGATACAAATTCTCTAAAGTTGCCGCATCGTATCCATCCTGAAAAAACTCAACCCCAACCGTAGCCTTTAAAAGCTTACCACCCAACTGCCAGCTGCCTGCAAACTGCGACCGTGCACCAAAGCTTTCGGTTTTTTCCTTTAAAATATCAAATGGACGCGGTTCATCACTATCTTTCAACGAATAAAAAACAGATGTAGCCGAGGTTATGTGCTCATGCACGGCAAAATCGTAATTTAAACCCACCATAAAATTTTTATATGCCTCGTACCCCTTTGCCGCATTCCAGTTCGCAGCTGCCGCTTTAGGATTGCTTAAAAACGTTTCCCTATCAATAGAACTCGGTATATAAGCTTTTAGCGAAGTAAATTGTGACAGGTAGGTTAATTTTGAATTTTTCTTACGAAACGCATCACCGGTTATGGTTATACCTTCCCGATAATATTGACTGTTTTCACGGAATCCGTCATTTTCAACCTTATGGTATCCCACATTAAAACTATAAGTATCGGCACCATACGATGCAAAAATTCGGTTTTTTATGAGTCCGAAAGAACCAACCGTTGCAGAAACGCCCGCCTGCACCTGATCATGATCGGCTGTTTTTGGTTGTAGCAAAACGGCACCACCCAGCCCGGCACCGTACACACTTGAAAGCGGTCCTTTAATGATGTGAATATTCTGAAGAAATTCCAGATCTATATCTTCAATGGTTGTTTCACTGTTACCGCCCGTAAGCGGAATATTGCCGAAAAACGCCCGTACCTTGTTGGTTCCGTAAGGCGTTCGCGCACCAATTCCCCGAATGGATAACCGGTTGGTGTTAAACGTAGCCGACTGCATAAGCACCCCTGGTACGGTATTGAGTATCGGTGTCAGTTCTACCCTGTTGTTGCTTTGTAAAAGTTTTGTGTCTAATTTGGCGACCGAAGCCGGCAATTGAAAAATCCTGTCAGACACCTGCAACGGATACATTTGCGGACCAGAAGTACTAATTACCAAATCTTGCAACAAGGTGGAATGCAGCGAATCTTGTGCGCGAACTTTAAGAACTGTAATCAGGAAAAAAGACACTGCTAAAAATTTCCTCATAACTAAAAAATTAGTTACCCGTATAGGAAATTCGCCACAGCACATTTCCGCTATCGTCGTTAACAAGCAGTGAACCATCGGGAAGATTTGTAACAGCAGACGGTCTTCCGTACACTTTCGCTTTTTCATGATCGGCAATAAAACCCGTCATAAAATCTTCGGGTTTGCCACTTGGTTTTCCATCTTTAAAAGGAATGAAGACCACCTTGTATCCAGAGAACGACGATTTGTTCCATGAACCGTGCTGGGCAACAAAAATACCGTTTCTGTATTTTTCAGGGAATTTAGATCCTGCATAAAAAGTCAGACCCAAAGAAGCGGTATGGTTTCCCACCGCAACATCGGGTACAAGCGCCTGCTTAACCAGATCGGGACGCATACCTTTTAATCGCGGATCCTCTATGTTGCCAAAGTACGAATACGGCCAGCCGTAAAACCCTGATTTCTGCACTTTTGTTACATAATCGGGCACCAGACCGTCGCCCAGATTATCGCGTTCGTTTACGGCCGTCCACAACGAACCATCAATCGGATTCCAGTCCATACCCACCGGATTTCTTAAGCCCGAACCATAAATAACTTCGCCCGATCCGTCTAAATTCACTTCTAAAATGGCAGCCCTACGGACTTCTTTTTCCAATCCGTACTCACCCACATTACTTGCAGAACCAACCGATATATAAATTTTTGTCTGATCTTTATTGGTGATGATGTTTCGCGTCCAGTGGTTGTTGTATCCTCCCGACGGAAGTTCCACAATTTTACGACCCTTACCCTGTAACTTCAGATCGCCTTTTTTATATGGATATACATACAGACCGTCGCTTAATGCCACATAAAACTGGTCTTTAACGATTAAGGTGCCGAACGGAAGTTTTAGATTTTCGGCAAACACTTCCCGTACTTCATAGCTGCCGTTTTTATCGGCATCTCTTAAAACTGTGATTCTGTCTGCGCTGTTAAAGGTATTAGATTCAGTAACGAATACATCGCCGTTAGCTGCTACGTAAGAAGTACGCGGGTTTTTAAGATCGGATACCAGGCGTTCCACTTTAAATCCGGCAGGCACTTTTGGCAACTGATTTTCGGGCCAATCTGCCATTACATGTCTGAACGTTACCGATTCTGTAGCGTAAGGAGGCGGCAGTTTCAGCGGTCCTACAGTAGTCATTACCGTTACGCTGTCTTGTTTGCTGTACAGCTGTTTTTCTTTATCGGAAATTTCCTTGATTTTTTGCGCATGCGTGGCAGTTAGGCACAGGCACGCCAATGCAATAGTTGTAATTCTTTTCAAAGCAATAGTTTTATTTAAATAGCAATTTTATAAAATTATTAAAAACCCATCATAAAAAAAACAGTTTTCTGTAAATGCAACCCTGCCAGTAAAGAATAAAAAACTGCAGCATCAGATTTTTGTTAAATATTCCTGACGTTGCAGTCCCACTAAAAAGAGTATAAAATTACGGATTTCACTCCGTATCAATTCAGATTATTTACCCGCCTGGTTAAGAATTTCAATATCTTCTGCATCCAGCTGTAATTGGGGTGTATTAAAAATGGTTTGCAACTGGTTTTCGCTGGTTGCACTAACTATAGGCGCCGTAATTAAGGGATTAGCCAACAGCCAAGCCAACGCTACTGTTGCAGGTTGGGAATTGTGTTTTGCTGATACCTGATCCAATGCTGCCAATACTGCTTTCCCTTCCGCATTAAAATACTTTTTAATCCCGCCTCCCCTCGCCGTTTGTTCAAAATCAGCCTCTGTTCTGTACTTTCCGGTTAAAAATCCGGCTGCCAATGAAAAATACGGAAACACACTCAAGCCATATTTTTCAACCAAAGGAGCATACTGTGTTTCAAACTTTTCTCTTTCCACCAAATTATAATGAGGCTGTAGTGCAACGTATTTCGGCAGATCATTCTTTTCTGCCACGTTAAAAGACTCTATGAGCCTTTCCGGAGAAACGTTGGAAGCCGCTATGTATCTCACCTTACCTGCCTTAATAATTTCATCATAAGCTGCCAGCGTTTCTTCAACCGGAGTTATATTATCATCAAAATGCGTGTAATACAGATCAATATGATCGGTTCCAAGACGTTTCAATGATTCGTCAACAGATTTAAGAATGTGTTTTTTACTGATATCATAACCGTGTTCTTTGGTTTCGGATCCCACTTTTGTAGCCAGCACTATGTTATTCCTATTCTTTCTTTCGCGCATCCATTTACCGATGATCTCTTCGGACTGACCGCCGGTTCCGTTTACCCACCATGAGTAGGTGTCGGCGGTATCAATAAAATTAAATCCAGCTTCGGTAAATCTGTCCAATATATGGAAAGATTGTTTTTCATTCAATGTCCAGCCAAAAACGTTGCCTCCAAAATTTACAGGAGCAATTTCAAGGTCGGTATTATTTATTATTCGTTTTTTCATCTGCTCTTTTATCGATGATTATATATGAAAGTTAAAAGTTTCTATTTATCTGATTCCAGCACGGCAACCGTAGTATTTTCTGCGTTATTCAGATAAAGCGTTGTTCCTGAAGTGATATAGCTGGTTGCGTTTTGTAAAGCTTCGCCAAACCGCACTTCGGTTTCCATAGAGCCGCATGCCATTTTAGTTGATACAATTTGGGAAATTTTAATGCTGTTGCTGCCCGTAAATTCCACTTTTGCACCAAAGCCGTTACAACCCAGATTGCCTGTAGCTTGTGTAAGATCGCTAAGCATTAAATACGGTTGCTTTGAAGCTGTAGTGTCTGTAACAACTTTTGTTCCGTACAGTTCTTTCAGTTTCCATTCTTTACCTAAAAGTTCCCTAGGATCGGCAGTAACTTCGGTAGTTTCAACAGTTAACTTTTCTGTGTTTTCCTGCTCTTTCTTATCGGCACATGCTACGAACGCAAGCGACATCATTGCCAGTAAAAGATTTTTCTTCATCATAGCGTATTTATTTACATGATGTATAAAGATACGTTTTTTATAAAAAAGAACCTTCGTTTTGAGACGTTCTATTTCGAGCAAATTTTCTTTAATAGTATATTATGTGCAGATCTTATGCCTCAACACAATCATTACAAGTTCCTGTAAGCACACAGTTTACACTGCTTACGCTGTAACCCTGCGGAGTTGAAAAATGAACCGTTTCGGGCAGGCATTCAATTGTTTGGCAAACCGTACAACGGAAATGAAAATGATGATCACTTTGTTTTTTATCCTCACACTTGTTGCAAATGACAAAATACTGCTTACCGTCTTCGGCTACAATCCTATGTATCAGTCCGTCTGTGCAAAAACTGTTCAGCACCCTATAGATAGTAGCGCGGTTTACATCTACCGTAATTTGCTTTTCATCGGCATCGTGACTCATTGCCTTTCCTGCTTCGGTACGCAGATCAAGCACCGCTTATTTGAAGGCGTATTCCTGCGTTTCATGGTTTGTTTATTTGATTTACAAATTTGCGGCAAAACAATTTAATATTATTAACGCAACAATATCACATTAATTAAAACATAACCCGTAGTGCATTATAGAATTGCTACAGATGCACAGATCTTTACGCATTACTCTAAGCAAAACAGAAAAGTTATGCAACTTATTGAATGCGAAGTATTCAAAAATCTGTGAAAATTTAATTATTAGTAACCCGTAGTGCATTATAGAATTGCCACAGATTCTGTGTTAACCACCAAATAAA
>CAMLFV010000129.1 GCA_946479395.1 uncultured Flavobacterium sp.
AAAACAAACCGTTTGTTGGTGGTAGATGAAGATGTACCGGGTGGTGCATCGGCTTATATTCTACAGCAGATTGTAGATGTTCAAGAAGGATACAAATTTTTAGACAGCAAACCAGAAACATTAGCTGCAAAACCACACAGACCGGCTTACGGAACCGATGGTGATTATTTCTCAAAACCATCGGCAGAAGATGTTTTCGAAAAAGTTTATGCCATTATGGGCGAAGCAAATCCAAAAAAATACCCAAGTTTATACTAAACAGATCAGAGAAAATAGACAAAAGATGAAAGACTAATTTTTAATCTTTTATTTTTTAAAATATCATAAATAGTTTCTATTACATTAAGCACCTTATTTAGGTGCTTTTTTTTATATTTGATAAATTATTAATGTATAATGAAATACAATCCGTTTAAAATTATAATCTGGGTGCTGTTTTTAGTTTTTGTTTTGCTAAACAGCGTGCGCTTATTTATTTACGGTTTTGTAATCAGTTTTATGATTGTGATTATCGACCGTGCTTTTTTTGGAACACGCAAAAGATCCGATACACAATTTTTAAATCTGTTCTTAACTTTTACGTCGATTTTTGCACTATGTTATACTTTTTCGCCTTTTTTCAGATCGATCGAATTTAAAATATCGCATCCACGCTGGGAAAAGCTCGAGATCGTTTCGGTAGAAAAATCGGTTACGCAAAAAGTATCAACACCCTTTAATTTTTTAGAGAAAGAATACACAAATATTACCGTAAATTATATTGATGAATTCGGAAAAGTTCAAGCAAAAGACGAAGAAATCAAGCATTATGCTATATTAGGTTTTGAACCGTTGTTCAACAAAAAATCAATTGAAAACGAATTAGATTATATCCATAGTCGCAGTTTAAATAAACTCATCAATAAAAAAGCGATCAACCTATACCAGCATCCATCAAAAGATAAAATGAAAGTCTTTAAAGGGAATTATGCTTTTGCGCTGCGCCATTCCATAGGTTTCCAAATTGCGTTGCTAATAACTTATATTTTGTTTGTATCGCTTACGGTTTACTGTATTTATAAATTTAATCATTTGGCAACCGCATTAAAATCATCAAACTTAAAAGAACAAAAATCAGCTTATATCATCTTACTTATTTTCATTTACAGTTATTTGGTGGTTGGTATTACGGTTGTGCATTATTTAAAATTTTAATTGTTGCAACCAGATTAAATTAAATAGATTACATTAAAAAATTCACTAACTTTGCACGGTTTTAAAAAACAAATAAAATGGTTAAAGATTTATTTGAAAGAATTCACGATAATAAAGGTCCGTTAGGAAAATGGGCTTCACAGGCAGAAGGTTACTTTGTATTTCCTAAATTAGAAGGGAAATTAGGACCAAGAATGCAATTTCAAGGGAAAGAAGTTTTAAACTGGTCTATTAACGACTATTTAGGTTTGGCTACGCATCCTGAAGTAATGAAAGCAGATGCTGATGCAGCAGCAGAATTTGGTGCAGCTTATCCAATGGGTGCACGTATGATGTCTGGACATACAGATTGGCACGAAAAATTACAAAACGAATTAGCTGCTTTTGTACACAAAGAAGCTGCATATTTGTTGAATTTTGGTTACCAGGGGATGGTTTCTACCATTGATGCTTTGGTTACTAAAAACGACGTAATTGTTTACGATGTTGATTCGCATGCATGTATTATCGACGGTGTTCGTTTGCACATGGGTAAACGTTTTACTTACAAACATAACGATGTAGAGTCTTTAGAAAAGAATTTACAGCGTGCAACTAAAATGGCAGAAGAACAAAACGGAGGTATTTTGGTTATTACCGAAGGTGTGTTTGGTATGCGCGGTCAGCAAGGTAAATTAAAAGAAATTGTTGCTTTAAAACAAAAATACAATTTCCGTTTACTGGTTGATGATGCACACGGTTTTGGAACATTAGGAAAAACAGGAGCCGGAGCGGGCGAGGAACAGGAATGTCAAGATGGTATCGATGTGTACTTTTCAACGTTCGCAAAATCAATGGCATCAATAGGGGCATTTATTGCTGCAGATCAAGATATTATCGATTACTTAAAATACAACCTGCGTTCGCAAATGTTTGCTAAAGCATTGCCAATGATTTTGGTAAAAGGAGCTTTAAAACGTTTACAATTGTTAAGAGAAAACCCAAGTTTAAAAGATACATTATGGGATAACGTAAACCGTTTGCAAAATGGTTTAAAAGATCGTGGATTTAATATTGGTGATACAAACACTTGCGTTACTCCGGTTTATTTAGAAGGATCGATCCCAGAAGCGATGATTATGGTAAACGATTTACGTGAAAATTACGGAATCTTTTTATCAATTGTAGTGTATCCGGTAATCCCGAAAGGAATTATTTTATTACGTGTAATTCCAACAGCATCGCATACTTTTGATGATATCGATCAAACTTTAGCAGCTTTTGAAGCTATTCGTGGCAAATTAGTTGATGGTACTTATAAGAAAATTGCTGCCGAAACTACTGTTGACATGGAAGCGCAATAATTTTTGACGTTATAATATATGAAAACGCCCGAATTGTTCGGGCGTTTTTTATTGCGTTAGTTTCGCAAATTTGCTAAAACTTTTTTTCTATATTTATAGCTTTAAATTCAGAAAAAACATGGGCGAATTATCAGCAATTACACTTATCAATATAAACAAACAACCGTATTTTAATTATAGCTTTTGTGTAAACAACTACTCGTTTTTAGAAAGTGTTGTATGGCAGTTAGAAGGCAAATCTTTAGAAAACATTCGAATTGAAATCACTTCACAATTGGGTTTGTTCGATGTTTTTGAAGAGCATCATGATACAATGCCTATTGGAAATCATTCCCTGCAAAATATAAAATTCAACTATGATTTATCGTTTTTAAAACAATTGGTTGAACGTGATATCGATGTTATTTCGTTTAAAATATTCAGTAATAATGAACTAACATTTCAAACAACATTTGATTTACCTGTTCTTCCTGTTGATTATTTTGGTGGATTAAACGCGTATCCCGAACTTTTAGCAAGCTATGTTTTAGCGAATCATCCGTTAATTTATCAGATAAAATCAGATGCTATTACAATTCTCGAAAAAAATAAACTGACGGCTTCTTTTGAAGGATATCAGTCACAAAATAAAGAACGCGTGTTGCAAATGGTTTCGGCTTTGTATCAGGCAATGGTGAATTTGCAGTTGGTTTACAGCGCCATGCCGGCAAGTTTTGAAACAGAAGGACAACGAATTCGGTTGATTGATCAGGTGTTAGAAACAAAATTTGGAAATTGTATTGATATTTCCCTGCTTTTTGCGGCGTGTTTAGAAGCGGTTGATTTAAACCCAATTTTAGTAATTACCCGCGGTCATGCATTTGTTAGCGTTTGGTTAGATGATCAGCGATTTAACGATACCGTTACTTACGATACCACTGCTTTAACCAAGCGAATTGCTTTGGGAATCAAGGAAATTGCTCTTGTTGAAGCTACAAGTTTATGCAAAGGAAATCAATTGAAGTTTAAAGATGCAATGGTTTCAGCTGAAGCGCAAATGTTGCAGATAAACAATTTTTCAATGGCGATTGATATTAAAAATGCACGATCAAAAGGTATTCGTCCGTTGCCTGTTTATGTGGCAGAAGAAGTATCGAACGATGATATAAAATCGAAAATAACCTCTCATAAAATTGATAAAAAATTCGAAATCGGTACAATTTACGACGATCTCGATTTAGGCGAATCACAAAATCTAACCAAACAAAAAATTTGGGAGCGCAAGCTTTTAGATTTGTCGTTACGTAACAATCTACTTAACATTCGCTTTACAAAAAGCATGTTGCAATTGGTAGATTTAAACATAAATTTGCTGGAAGATCATTTGGCAAACGGCAAATCGTTTACGCTTCAACCCAACAACAGTCAGCCAATTGCCGGTAAATACAATTTGTACACCGAACCGTTGCATGTAAGCGATCCGCTGTATCAATTCGCCGATTCAGAATTTAAATACAACCGTTTATACACACATTACCACCAAATTGAACTCGATGTTGTTTTAACGCATTTGTTTAGAAATGCCAAACTTGCCGAAGAAGAAAACGGAAAAAGTACACTTTATTTGGGTGTTGGTTTGCTAAAGTGGATCGAACCAAAAAATAAAGACATTCCACGCTTGGCTCCGTTGTTGTTGATTCCGGTTGAATTAAGTCGAAAATCAGTCAATGCTGCTTTTACCTTGCGAAGCCGCGAAGAAGAAACCATGATTAACATTACGTTGCTGGAATATTTAAGGCAGGAATATCAGTTAGATTTGTCGGGATTGGAAAATTTACCGATGGACGATGCTGGTGTGGATGTTAAAAAAGTACTGACACTATTTAGAAAAGAAATTTTAAATTTGAAAGGTTGGGATGTTTTAGAACAAACCGTTTTAGGCACTTTTTCATTCAATAAACTTATCTTATGGCAGGATATTTCCAAATTTTCAGAAGAAATTCAAAAAAGTCCGATTGTTAAGAGTTTGATCGATGGAAAATTACACGAAAGTTTAAATACCGATACACTGAATATTGATCTGGAAACGCTGCCTGCAAACTGGTTAACATTACCCATTGCTACAGATCATTCGCAGTTAGAAGCCGTTTTAAATGCCAATGGCAATAAAAGTTTTGTACTACACGGACCGCCGGGAACGGGAAAATCGCAAACCATAACAAACATTATTGCCGATGCGTTGGCAAATAATAAAAAAGTACTGTTTGTTGCTGCGAAAAAAGCTGCTTTAGATGTGGTGCATACGCGATTGGATAAAATTGGTTTGGGTGCTTTTTGTTTGGAACTGCATTCTAATAAATCTAAAAAAAGCGATGTTTTGGTGCAGTTGGCGCAATCTTTAGCAGTGCCGCAAGATACCAATCAGATTAATTTTAACGAAGAAGCCAACAGAATCGATCAGCGAAAAACCGAATTAAGTCAATACATTAACTTGTTGCACCAACCGTTAGCAATTGGTTGGACTTTGTACGATACCATTTCGTATTTGGATAGTAATGAAGTAGCGGTAGATCAGGAATTGATTTTAAAAGAAAATTTATTGCTTGTTGATACTTCTACTTGGAACAATTGGAAGGATTGGAGTTTTCAGATGGAAGGATTAACAGGAAAAATGAGCGATCATCCTTCAAAACATCCATTACGATTTATTTCGTTGCAAGAACAGAACTTTTCTCATAAAAATAACATTCAAGATGCTATTTCAGAATTTGAGAAAAGTACGCAGGAAATTGATAAATTAAACTCCGATTATAATTTTCCGTTTAAAGAACCTTACAATCATCAGGTTGCAGGTATTATTGAATTGTTGGAAAATTTGCAGAATTTCAATGCAGATCAATCTGTTGTTGATGTGTTTTTTAATACTTCACAACTAAATGTTCTGAATAATTGGCTGGAACTGCAAACACAGTTTCAAACAAAAGAAGATCAGATTATTGTAAATTTCAATCCAAATATTTTAACTGCAAATACTTCAGAATTTGAACAAATCTGGAATCAGTCAAAACACACTTGGTTTTTGCCAAAGTGGTTAAAACAGCGAAAAGTTAAACAGTTTTTAAACGGATTTTCAAAACAAAAAATAAGCGATGCTTTTCAGATTGATAACATTTTTAGTGATTTATCTGTTTACAGTTCATTAAAACGAAATCTGAACGGACCTCAATATCAAAGTATTTATAATACAACAAATCAATATCTTAAAAATCAACGCATTGATGTTGATTTGTTACAGCAACACATTAAGCAGTTAGGTCATTTAAAGCAAACCGCAGAAAGTTTAAATCTAACAAATTTTCAATCGTGGTTGAAACACTATTTTGATAATTCGTTCTTAAAATCAGGCATTAATGATGCTGTTCAACAATTAAAATCGTACCAAAAAGCTCATAAAAATATTCAGTTTTATCTGAACGAAAATGCAGACAGTTCCATTGTATCAACTGTTAAAAATAATCTGCATTTGTTAGAAGATTGGATTACCTACAACCATTACGAACAAAAAGCGGTTGATTTAAATTTAAAATGGTTTATTGATTTATTAGAGCAAAATAAGATCAAAAAAGACCGTTTGGCAAAACAATTTGAAGATTTGATTCATTTGAATTTGTTTGTACAAACCTTAAATTCATCAGCGGTTTTAAACACGTTTGACGCGAATGTTTACGAAGCGTTGATTGATCAATACAAAAAAACGTATCAGGAATTTACCGAAATTACAAAAAACCAGTTGCAGTTTCAGTTAAGTAATAATATTCCGAATTTAACACAGGAAGCCATTTCAAGTTCCGAAATAGGAATTTTACAAAAGGCAATTCGTAACAAGGCACGCGGTGTATCAATCCGTAAACTTTTTGATCAAATTCCAACGTTACTTCCTCGTTTAAAGCCTTGTATGTTAATGAGTCCGATTTCTGTTGCGCAGTATTTTGATGTGGATACCAACCATTTTGATTTGGTTATTTTTGATGAAGCCTCGCAATTACCAACATCAGAAGCTATTAGTGCATTGGCGCGTGCAAAACAGGCAATTATTGTGGGAGATCCGAAACAGATGCCGCCGACAAGCTTTTTTGCATCGACTAAAATCGACGAAGAAAATATGGAATTAGAAGATTTGGAAAGTATTTTAGACGATACTTTAGCAATTTCTATTCCGTCTAAATATTTGTTACGACATTACCGCAGTAAACACGAGAGTTTAATTGCTTTTAGCAACGCTAATTTCTATGAAAATAAGCTGCTTACTTTTCCATCTGCCGACGATTTAGACAAAAAAGTTACGTTTGAATACATTGCCGGGCATTACGATAAAGGCAACACGCGAACCAACAAGCAAGAAGCCGAAGCGATTGTTTTATATATTAAAAATCATTTGCAGTCAGGTAAAAAAGAATCGGTTGGTGTAGTTACTTTTAGCCAGACGCAGCAGGTTTTAATTGAAGATTTGCTACAAAAACTATATCAAGAGAATCCGTCTTTAGAAGAAAAAGCTTTGCAGGCAGAAGAACCTATTTTTATTAAGAATTTAGAGAATGTTCAGGGTGATGAACGCGATATTATTTTATTTTCTATTGGATATGGTGCTGACAAAGATGGTAATTTATCAATGAATTTTGGTCCGCTGAATAGGGAAGGAGGCTGGCGAAGATTGAATGTAGCTGTAACGCGCGCGCGTTATGAAATGAAAGTGTTTTCGTCTTTAAAAGCAGATCAGATCGATTTGAACAGAACGCAGGCTGAAGGGGTTAAAGGATTAAAAGGCTTTTTAAATTTTGCAGAAAAAGGCTTGTTGCCAACAAATTTCAATGCGGCAAACAACATACAAAAGCAGAATTTAGTTGAAAGCATTTCTAAATATTTGAATGAAAACGGATTAGAAGTGAAAA
>CAMLFV010000130.1 GCA_946479395.1 uncultured Flavobacterium sp.
GCCAGTTTTGGTTGTTAATAAATTTATGAATTTTTCAAAGAACAAATCTAAAGGCAGGGCAAGGCGGTTGGGTAACAAAACGTCATGCAAATGCCAGTGCAACAGCAATGGTTACAGCCGAGACAGGCAAAGGCAATGTAGTTACCCTTACAACAAACGGCAATTTTTCTAATGAATATGTGACTATTCAGCAAAGTACCGGTGTTATAAGTGTATTGTGGAACAACCGTACCTTAGGTAACAATGTGTTAAAGTACGAATACGAAGTTTACGGAACTGGTTTTTTTAATGCATTCGGAAGTATCCTGCGTAATAGTTTGGGTTTTATGACATTGCGTTTTGCCTCTACAACCGGGTATTTTATTCAAGCTTTTCATACGGGATCGAGTAACACTCAATTAATATTAAAAAATTATACTGCTGCTACTTTTCCTTACAATACGTGGCATAAAGTAGAACTTTTTATTGATTACAATACGTTAAAGGCTTACTTTTATATACCCACACTTAATCTTTTTAGAGTAGATACTATTAATTTTACCTCAAACAGAATACCAGATAATATATACTTTTCGGCAGAAGGCTTAAAGCCAGGTTCCGTTGTTAAATACGATAACATTAAACTTACTGCACTCCCAAGTGTACCTAACTATATTTTAAGTACTAATGAAATGGTTTCGGCAAAATTTAATATGTACCCAAACCCGGCAACAAATGTGGTAAATATAACCAACAGCGAAAATATATTGGTAGAACAAATTACTATTTACGATAGTAGCGGTAAACAGTTAACTACCCAAAACTATAACAACGAAACCCAAATACAATTAAACGTAGAAAATTTACCAAGCGGTACCTATATGCTGCATATACAAACAAATGCAGGTACAGCAGTTAAAAAGTTGGTAAAGAAATAATAAACAAAAGAGATGTCTTTAAAGACATCTCTTTTGTTTATTTATCATTTAAGGTTTTCATAAAAGCAATGAGCGCTTTTTGTTCGTGTTCGGTTAAGTCTAAAACATCTTCGGGTAAGGTTTGGCTTTCAACCGGTAAACCAAAGCCTAAGCCACCGCCTTTGTTGTAAAAAGTAACTACTTCTTCTAAAGTTGCAAAAACGCCATTGTGCATATAAGGCGCGGTTTTTTCTATGTTACGCATTGTAACCGTTTTAAACGAATTTTTTAACTGCTGTAAATCGGGGTTGTAAATGTATCTGCCCAAATCGGTATCAAGTTTTGTAACTGCAGCATCGGCAGGTACACCTAAAACTTCTTGTTCAGACGATGAAAAGCGTGGAGGAACTGTTCCGTTAAAAATAGGTAAAAAGTGACAGGTTGCACATTTTGCTTTGCCAACAAAAACATTAAAACCTTCTTTTTCTATGTCTGTTAAAGCTGTTTTGTCGCCACGCATATAATCATCAAATTTCGATGAAAACGTACTTAACGATCGTACATAACTTGCCAAGGCGTTTTGTACTTGCCAACCTTCAATTTTATCGGTTTTAAAAATGGTTTTAAAAGTTGTGGCATAATCGGTATTTGTTTGAACCATTTTAATGATATCTGTCATATTACCATGCATTTCGTCTTTGTTTTCTATTACATTGGTTGTTAAAGATTCGATATCTGCTTGACGCATATCCCAAAACTGACCATGATAAAAACCTGCATAATTTAGTGACGGGGTGTTGCGAAACATTGGGCTTCCAACTAAATCAGTAGCTGTTTTTAAACCATCGGTAAAAGCTTTTTCCGGGCTATGGCAACTTGCACAACTACGACTGTTGTTTTGAGACAGCTTGGTATCGTAAAATAATTTTTTACCTAAATTAATTTTTTCAGGGTTCGATTTTAATTTTTCATCTGGTGAAACTGCATCTAAATCAAAAGCATTTTTGGCAAAAAGCGAAGCAGTTTCGGGCTTTAACATACTAATTCGTTTTACAAAAGGTATGTTGGCATCAAGCTGTAATTGGTGCAGTTGAATGGCAATAGGATTTAAATACGTTACAATGTATCCTAAATAATCAAAGCTGTTTTTGTTGGTTTTATTAGAAATTTTTGTTTGCGCAGTTTTTAACAATTCAATTGATTTTGTAAAGGAATTGAATGATTTAAAATTAGTATACAAATTTAAAACATCTTCAATGCCTTTAAGGGCGGCTTGAGATTCGGGAAACAACAAATTGCTTACAGGCGTATCAAAACCGGTGATTCCTAAAGTGGTAATTTTAAAAACACCTAAACGCAAAGCATCAAAAATTTGTTCGTTTGATACATTTGTAGCTTCGATATTTGTAATTCCTGCCCGAATTAAATTATCAATGATACGAATTTGCTTTGTTATTTCGATTTTTTCGTTCAATTGTGCTTCGGGATACAGATATTCTTCTAACACTTGAAATCCTTCGGCATCTAAAAATTTATTCTCGTCTAAATCTAACTGATCTAAAGCCGGACCATTTAATGATTTTGATGATTTTGGTAGATAATATTCGGTAGCCCATTCGGTATTTTTGAATAATAATCTACACTTTAAAAATTGATTTTGTAAATCGGTTTCTGAACCATTTTTATTAATAAGATTTTCAAAAAGTTGTAGTTCTTTAGAAAGATTTTGTAAGTTGTTAATAACGTGCTGTTTTACTTTTAGTGCGGTGTTGCTTTGGTAGCTGTTGTTTTCTTTACATTGTAAAAACAACAAAGGGAAAAGTATAAATACTAATATTTTTTTCATTTTATAAAGAAAACACTGGCTATCACCAGTGTTTGTTTATTAACGTTGTACATTTTTAATTAAAACTATTTGTCCGCCTTCTTTATTGCTCTGTGTTCCAGAGCCATCGGCGTTTTGAAATTCTGGTTTTTGCCAAGTGTGTGGATGAATATTTACGGCAAATGTACCCGGAATACCAACTAAATCAGACACATCGATCATCGCACCATATTCCCAAGAACCAAATTTGTTTAAGTTTCCAGATTGATCGAACAAATTAAACCACTCGGCATTTCCACGGTTATGTTTCATGTTTAACCAAGGTTTGTACGATTTAGTAGCCATGCTGTATTGCCAAATATACGAATCGTGGTTTGCACCAGGGTAATATGAATCTCCATCTTCTTGTATGTACACATAATTTTCGGTAACACAAAGGTTGTCAGGGTTAATTAAATCGTTTCCAGGGTTAGAATCTCCTTCTGCAATAATTTCTAACTTTCCAGTGAACATATTGTTCTTATCTAAGACTAATTTATAAACACGTCCCCACATGGTATATCCTGGTACAGGTTGCCCGCCGCTTGCTTGTCCGGTTGCTGTAAAATAAATTTCGTTTCCGTTTCCTTTACCTTTTCTATAGTCAACATCTTCCACACGAGAAAAACGCAACGCGTTAATAGCAATATTCGCTGCATTAATTTCGGCACCTGTTAGGTTTTTAGCATTAGGTATTTCAACAAACTCCACATCGTAAGTTGCATTTTTAGTCATGCTGCCTTCGGTTTGGGTATTGTCTTTTCTTTTTAAAGCGTATAATTTACCATTGTCTAAATCGCCTCGTGTTGGTGAATGATACATAATAAGCTGACCCGCACTTTGATGATTGGTACTATAGCTTTGATCTTCACCAATTAATATAAAAGTTCCAGTTCCAGAAACATCGGTAGGTAATGGCACAGCATTTTCCATACTTGCTTTACCTAAAGCAGGTTTAACACGATCGGTTCTTGAGCGATCAGCGAAAGATCCTAAAGGATCAATAGCATGAACTAAACTTTCTTCGCCCGATTCACCAGCTGTTAAAAATACTGGACCAAAACCGTGTTCTTTTGGATCAACCAAAGTAGCAGAACATAAACGCGTCATACCACCAACAGCATCAACTATATATTCACCTTTAACGGGTTTAAAGTTATTATCTAAATATACACGTGAAACAGATTGTAAAATTTCGTGGTTGGTAATCATAATAAACCCTTCGCCAT
This sequence comes from uncultured Flavobacterium sp., assembly GCA_946479395.1. Next base: position 3,990 of record CAMLFV010000130.1, read on the forward strand.
TTGGATTTTTCATGAAACCACCACCATCTGGCTGTGCACCAAAAACGAAATTTGGAGATTGTGCTAATTTATCCGATGATGATATTAGAGTAAGAATTTCTAAATTTTCAAACCCTTGCATTCCATAAACCAATGCGGGAATGTTTGAATGATTTACTAAATTAATTGCTGTTTGCGGAACCTCTGGTTCAGGATTTTGTTCTTCTTCTTTAGGTGGATAGAAATCATCTTGGCAAGATGTCATCATTAAAGAGGTTAAAGCTAAAAAAGCTATTTTACCTACATAAATTTTTCTCATTGTTTTATTGTATTTAGTTTCATGCAAACTTAAACCCAACTATGTAAGCAAATCTTTAACACAAAATTATGTTAAGTGTGTTTTTTTGTTAAAAAGATGTAAAGTTTATTTTCATAAATAAAATGATTTTTTTGTTTATAGTAAATAGTTAATAAAATAAGCTGTTTAAGCAATTAATATTCATATAAAGCGTTACTATAATATTATGATAATTTAATATATTTGGTACTTAAAAAAATAGTTGAAATGCGAAAAGCGAATCATTTTCTATATTTATCGTTTTTGTTGGGCGGTTTATCTGTACAGGCACAGCAATCATATAATTACACTCAAGAAAATAAAGATTTTTACGATGCCGTAAATCTTTACAATGAACAACAATATGCCGTAGCGCAGATTTTGTTCGATAAAACCAAAATCAAAAATAATAACGACGAAATTCAGGCAGAAAGTGCTTATTACAGTGCAAATTGTGCTATTCGCTTAGGTCAACCCGGAGCCGAACAAAAAATCAGTCAGTTTATTTACGATTATCCTACAAGCAGCAAACAGGCACAAGCGTATATTGATGTAAGTAATTTCTACTTTTCTCAAGGCGATTACGATCAGGCATTGCGTTATGCAGAAAAAATCAACGAAGATATTTTAAGTCCGGCTGATAAAGACCGTATCAATTTCCAGAAAGGATACGCGTATTTCAACAAAAAGGAAAATAATAAAGCTAAAAATTATCTTGAAAAAGTTGATTTAGATGGAACGTACGGCAATCAGGCAAAATACTATTTAGGATACATTTCTTATGCAAATAACGATTATACGCAAGCAAACGAATATTTCGCAAATGTAGAATCGGTAGAGAAATACCAGGAACGCATGGGCTATTATAAAGCCGATATGCAGTTTAAAAGCGGAAATTTCGATAAAGCTGTAGAAGAAGGTTTGGCACAAATGCCAAAATCAACCGAAGCAGAAAAATCAGAATTATCTAAAATCATCGGTGAAAGTTATTTCAACCTAAAACAATACGATAAAGCATTGCCATATTTATTGGCTTACGAAGGTAAAAACGGCAAATTAAGCAACGTAGATTTTTATCAGTTGGGATATTCTTATTACCAGCAGAAAGATTACGACAAAGCTGTTTCTGAATTCAATAAAATTATCGGCGGAAACGATGCGGTTGCTCAAAACGCTTATTATCATTTAGGAGAAAGTTATTTAAAATTAGGTCAGAAAACACAGGCGTTGAACGCTTTTAAAAACGCTTCCGAAATGACTTTTTCTGCAAAAATTCAAGAAGATGCTTTTGCAAATTATGCCAAATTAAGTTACGATATTGGTAATCCGTACAAAAGTGTTCCTGAAGTCATAACCGATTTTTTGGTGAAATATCCCGAAACACCTTACAAAGCAGAATTGAACGATTTATTAGTAGATTCTTATATCTCAACCAAAAATTATCAGGCAGCATTAGAAGTTTTAGAATCGAACAGAACGCCTTTGAACAAAGCAGCGTATCAAAAAGTGACTTTTTACCGCGGTGTAGAATATTTTAATGAAGGCAAATTCAGTTTAGCAAACGGAATGTTCAATAAGTCGATTGCCGAACGTCAGGATAACAAATATGTGGCGCGTGCAACGTACTGGCGAGGTGAAAGTGAATATGCGCTAAATCGTTTCAGTGATGCCTATCAAACATTTACAACGTTTAAGCAATTGCCACAAGCTCAAAACACGCCAGAATTTAAAAGTGCCGAATACAATTTGGGTTACGCAGCTTATAAATTAAAAAATTACAGCAACGCAAATACCCACTTTAAAAGCTATTTAAGTGTTGTTAAAGACGATGCCAAGAAAATCGATGCAACGCTTCGTTTAGCAGACGGTTATTTTGTTACAAAACAATATTGGCCGGCTATGGAAATGTATAATTCCATATTAAACAGCAATTCGTCTTACAAAGATTATGCAGCGTTTCAAAAGGCGGTCGCGTATGGTTTTGTAGATAAAAATCCGACGAAAATAGAAGAATTACAGAAATTTATATCAAATTATAAATCATCAAGTTTGGTAGATGATGCTTACTACGAATTGGGAAGCACGTATGCGAACAGCAATCAAACCAGCAAGGCAATTGAAACATTCAATCAGTTATTGACGAATTATCCAAAGTCTAATTTGGCATCAAAAGCCATTTTGCGTCAGGGTGTTGTGTACATTAACGCGAACGATGAAGACAAAGCTATTGAGCGATTCAAGAAAGTTGTGAATGATTATCCGGGATCGCAAGATGCTATAGAAGCTGTTCAAAATGCCAGAATTGCATATTTAGATACAGGTAGATCGAACGAATTTGCTGCTTGGGTGAAAGGTTTAGATTTTGTTGATATTTCTACAGCCGAATTGGAAAATGATGTATATACTTCGGCAGAAAATCAAATGGCACAAAATAATAACGATGCCGCTTTAAAAAGTCTGAAAGATTACATCGCGAATTATCCAAACGGTTTACATGCAACTAAAGCACACTTTAATATTGCCGAAATTAATTACGGAAAAGATAAGGTTGCCGATGCCAAAAGCAGTTACGAAAGTGTAATTAAACGTGGAAAATCGGAATATACCGAGCAAAGTTTGGTTCGTTTGGCTAACATTTATTTAACCGAAAAAGACAAGGTAAATGCAAAACGTATTTTAACGCAGTTAGAGGCTGATGCAAGTAACGATACCAACAAATTGTTTGCGCAATCTAACTTAATGAAAGCTGCTTACGATGAAGGTGATACGGCTACCGCTGCAAAATACGCAAATATTTTAGCTGCAAATTCAAAAGTCGACAAGCGTATTAAAGCCGATGCAACAGCAATCAGTGCTCGAGTTGCCATTAAAAACAACGATACAGCAAACGCGCGAAAATTATACGAACAGTTAAATACCATTGGTACAGGTGAATTAAAAGCCGAGGCATTATATTACGATGCTTATTTTAAAAATGCCGATAAGAAATACGATGCTTCTAACAAAACAGTAGAAAAATTGGTGAAAGAATATGCGGCTTACAAGTATTACAACGCTAAAGGACTTGTTTTACTGGCGAAGAACTTCTATCAGTTAAAAGACAGTTACCA
>CAMLFV010000131.1 GCA_946479395.1 uncultured Flavobacterium sp.
TGATAATGATTGAAAACCGTATCCGCCCAGAAAATAGTTCATATTGGTTGATGGTGTACTGCCAATTGTTAAACCAACATCGGCTTTTGCTTCTACCGAAACTCGATCGTAGAATGTTTTTACAGTTCCCAATTCTCCGTTAATCTGTGTAAAAGGCTCAAAGTTTTCATTATAATCTGATGAGAAAATAGTGTGCTTCACTTCGGCATTAAAATTCACGCCTCGAGTTGGGAAATATTTGTTATCATAGGTATCCAAAACAACCGTAAAATAAGAGCTTATGTAATGGCTATTGTCTAACCAATGTTTCTCAAGATTTAGGTTTGATATATCAACAATTTGGTATTTATGTTCTAGTCCCAAACCAATTACAAATTTGTCGTTATAGTAATTTTGCAAGTACAAACGGTTGGTTAAATCGTTAAAATCGGCATTAAAAATATCTACTCCTAATAATTGTTCAGATACTGCGCCATTTGCATAAGGTTGGGTATTATACTTGAATTTATTTAAACGACTTTGTGCACCAAAACTCCAACGGAAACCATTATCAACCAAATAATTGAAATTATATCGAATATTATCGCCAAAAATAAAATCGAGTGATGCTACATCGTTTCTAAAAAGCAGCTTTTTTTGGGTAACGTTAACCAACGCGGCACTTTTATAAAGATTATCGAAATGCAGACCAAACTTTAAGAACCTATTTATTGTATTTTCTTTCAAATTCAAAACTAAATTGTCACCTTCTCCATCAGCTTTTTCAAAATGATAATTAATTCCGCTAAAATTCTGAGTTGCATTTAGGTTTGTAATACCATTTTCTAATCTTTTAAACGATACACATTCGTCTTTAAAATAACCCAGTTTTCCAAAAACATAATCTTTGTTGTAATTTTTTAACTTGTTCATGCTAACCGAATGGATATGAATATCGTCGGTAAACATATAATCGGGCAATTTTGGTTTTTTATAATTACTACTGATTTGTTGTAATTGAGGTATTTTTTCTTTGGCGGCCGCAATTCCCTTTTGAATGATCTCGTTTCCCTTATCGAATGTTACCACCGAAAAAGTAGAAATATCGGGTTTAATGTAGATATCAGTTTGCTTTTTCTTCTCGTCCATGCCACCATACATGCCATAATTGGCAATTTGCATTAAAATATCCAAAGCTCCTTTTATGTTTTCTCGATCCTTTTTACCGTCTTGCACATCAACACCAATAATAATGTCGATGCCTTTATCGCGAAGTTCCTGAATGGGATAATTATTAACCACACCGCCATCAATCAACAAACGATCATCAATTTCAACAGGCGTGTAAAGCGACGGAAATGCGCCACTTGCCAAGATGCTTTGCGGTAAATTACCTTTTTCTAACACAACGGCTTCGCCCGAAACTACATCGGTTGCAATACAAAGAAACGGAATGGAAAGTTTAGAAAAATCATGCTCGTAGCGTACATGAGCCAACAATTTATTGAGCAGATTATAGTTGTACATTCCTTTAGAAAGCGATACCGGACTACCTATCTTGAAATCATCAAACGGAAGCTGCAACGCATAAATTTCATCGTTTCGCTTTTCGTAAAACGATTTTGAATTTCTAGGGATATAATCTTGTAAAAGTGCATCGGCATCCACCGATTGAAAGATAGAATCTAACTGTGATGCATTGTAGCCCGATGCGTACAAACCGCCAATAATAGCACCCATGCTGGTTCCGCCAATATAATCGATTTTTACACCTTGTTCTTCTAAAACCTTTAAAACGCCAATGTGCGCCAACCCTTTTGCCCCGCCACCACTTAATACCAAACCAACTTTAGGACGTTGATTTTCTTGGGCAAAAGCCGGAAAGCATGTTGTAAAAAGAAACAAGCATCCAAGGAAAAGTTTCATCATGGCTGTTTAGGTTTTGGTTTTTGGTGTTCATCAAATTTAACTAATTTTAGTTACAAAACAGTATTCCCAAATGCTAAAGTATGGTATAAAAAAAGCTTCCGGTTAGGGAAGCTTTAATTTTTAATCTCTCACAATAATCGGAATTCCAAAATAAAACTCTAATATACGGGTGCGGAACAAATAATCGTATTTTGTGCGCAGTAAATCAGATTGCGTGTTTACCAAAAGTGTTTGTGACTGGTTGTAATCAAAGGCTGTTGCCATTCCGTTTTCGTAACGTTCGGTAATATAACGAAAAGCTTCTTCGCGTGCCTTTAGCATTTCTCTTGTAGCCAGAAAAGTTTCCATAGCACCTTTTGCATCGGCGTAAGCTGTGTAAATGTTTCGCTCTAAATCTAATTCGGTTTGTTCTAATGCCAATATGTTTTTTTCCAGATTTACTTTGCTTCGCTCTACATTGTTTCTAACCGAAAATCCGTTGAAAATTGGAATGTTTAACTGCAACCCAAAATTGTGTCCTTTAAACATATCTAACTGTTCAAAAAACGGCGGAGGTGACATTACACCACCCAAACCGTTGGGAACATTGGCGTACGAAACACGCGAACTAAAACTGTAAAAACCAACCAATGAGGGCATACGAGCGCCTTTTGCAATATCAACATCTTTTTCGGCGATTTTCACGTTGTTTTCGGCGATCTTCAATTCGGTACGTTCTTGTTTTGCTTTTAGATAGATGGTTTCCGGCGTTTCAAAAAAGATCGAATTTGCCTGAAATTCATATTCCACATCGGCAATATCAAAATCTTTAAAATCTTCCATTTGTAACAACTGCGCCAAACTCATTTTAGAAACAATCAAAGCATATTCTGCCTGAATAATTCGTTGTTTGCCAGTTGCTAAAGTCGCTTTCATATCGTACAAATCGCCACTTGGAATCATACCGGCATCAACCAAAGCTTCTGATCTTACCAATTGTAAACTATCCGCTTCGAACTGCTGTTTTTGAACCTTATGATTTTCCTTATTGAACAAAATCTGCAAATAGGCATTTACCACATTCAACGCCACATCTTCTTCCATTTTTAAATGTTGGTATTGCGAAGATATTACAGCCAGTTTTGATCGGCGAAAACGGTTCTGGTTTTGCAATCCTTTAAAAATATCGACACCCGCAGTTGCACCAACCGAAGTAAACTGTGTAGTTTGATTTTCTAACAAACCCGTTGTAATGTTGGTATTTAAACCAATGTTCCACGAGTGCGATGCCGATGCGTTGAATGTTGGCAGAAAGCTACCAAAGGCATCTTTTTCATCAATCGCAGCCAGTTTATTGTCTAATTCTATTTGTTTTATAGATACGTTATTTTCCATGGCATGTGCTACGCATTCTTCTAACGTCCATTTTTTCTGGGCAAACGAATTTCCTGCCCAAAAAACACAAATTGCAATAATTATTTTTGATATTATTTTCATGTTTTATTGTTTAACCGTTTAATTGTTAATGTGTTTAACCGATTAATCGATTCAACAAATCAACGATTCAACTACTTTTTCACCTGATTCCAAACTTTAACCTTATCGTTTTTGGTAATTCCCTTTTTAATTTCCACGTAAATACCGTCGCTAACGCCTAATTCAACTGTTCTACGTTCAAATTTCTGCGGACTAACCTCAACTTCTACAAACGATTTTTTGGTTTTTTCGTCGTACTGAACCAAACCTTCTTTTATTGCCAGCACATTATCGGCTTTTGAAAGGATGATCGACGCATTGGCACTTAATCCCGAACGTATAAAAGTATCGTCTTTATTAACCAACGTTCCTTTAATTGGAAACTGCATAGCACCGTTTTCGTTCACACCTTTTGGAGCGATATAATCTAAAACAGCCTCGAATTTCTTGTTTTCAATGGCACCAACAGTAATTTCTAAAGGAAGACCTAATTTGATTTTTCCTACTTCAGATTCGTCTAATTTTCCTTCAAAAATCATGTTACCAACATCAGCCAAACTTGCAATGGTAGTTCCTTCGTTAAAATTATTTGCTTCGATTACCTGATTTCCTTTTTTAACGGGAATATCTAATACCATACCCGAAACCGTAGAACGAATAAGGGTTTGCGCAATATTACCCATACCTTTCGTTGTACCGGTTCTAATAATTTCAGCACTTTGTAACATGGCGCTGTAGGTTTGCTGTGCTTGTTTGTAAGCTGTTTCCGCAGTATCAAAATCGTTTGCAGAAATTACGCCTTTATTGAACAATGTTCTTTGACGTTCGAACACTTTGCGCTGGTTTTCTAAATCAATTTTTGCCGTACTAATCTGATTGTTGGCAGAGTTTAAGCTTGATACATTTGGTACTACTTTAATTTTTGCAATTAAATCGCCCGATTTTACGTAATCGCCGGCTTCTACATATACCTCATCGATAATTCCTGAAATATTTGGTTTAATTAATACTTCTTCTTTAGGGTTGATGTTTCCTGTAGCAACGGTGCTTTTAGAGATCGATCGAACTTCGGCTTTTTCGGTTTCATAAACCACCGGCGGTTGCGAATTTTTTTGATACAACCAAAATAATGCGCCTGCAAAAGCTATTGCTAAAAAGACTAAAATTGAAATGGTACAACCTTTTTTCATATATATTTTTGTTTGTTTATTTGTTGATTTTTATTCGTTAATCTGTTGATTTGTTTAATTGTTGATCTGTTTGTTAGAATACACTTCTATTCTCTATATTCTATTTTCTATACTCTTTATTCTACTCCGTTCGTAACGCGTCAATCGGTTTTACTCTAATGGCTGTAATAGCCGGGATTAATCCTGCTAAAAGTCCGGCAATAACTAATATTATTAACGCTATTACCACTACACCTAAATGAACACTTGGGTTTACAATAGGTATTTGATCACTGTTTGGCGCGTTTTCTAATCCAAGATTAATTAATGCCAATACGAACGATGCGAAAATGATTCCTGCCATACCTGCAATTAGTGATAACACAACTGATTCAGTCAAAATCTGTTTGATGATGACTGCCGGAGTGGCTCCTAAAGCTCTGCGGATTCCTATTTCTTGGGTTCTTTCTTTAACGATGATCAACATGATGTTTACGATACCGATAATTCCCGATCCCAAAATGAAAATTCCTACGATATACGAAACGGCAGTTAATATCGAAAACAAACCGTTAATCTTCTTAAATTCCTGATACAAATCAAAATGCCCAATGGCTCTATCGTCTGTAGGATCTACCGTATGGCGATCTTTCAACAACTTAAAAACATCTTCCTTTAAATCGGTAATTGGTTTATCGTCTTCAGCGGTAATAGTCATCCAACCCACAACATCGCCATAATTAAACGCCTGCTGGAAGGTTGTAAAAGGGATAAAAAGTTGTTTCTGACTTTCTTCGGCATCGCCACCCATATTCGAAATACTTTTGTACACACCAACAACTAAAAAGTTAACGCCTTGCACTTTAATGTACGATCCTAAAGGTTCTTCGCCCGGTGCATATAATTCACGGATAACACCTTCACCAATTACAGTAACTTTTCGGTTGTTCTCGATATCGCCGTAATTAATAAATCGCCCTTTAAGAATATCCATAGGTTGTTGCAGGATAAATTCAGGATAATCGCCATACACATTGTAAGCTCCCGTTTTTGTTCCACGTACCACATTGTTACTTCCCCTAAAACCACCCAGCTGATTTCGTGGCGATACATACAGCAAACCGTCGATATCTCTCTTTAAAGCTTCTACATCAGGGTTTTTAAAGTTAAAGTTTCTACCCTGCGGTAACCCTTTAAACGGTTTAGATGTAGCCTGTGTCCACATAAACATGGTGTTGGTAGATAAACCACCCATTTGTCTTTTAATACCGTTTTGCAGACCCTGACTTGCAGAAAGAAGAATTACCAGGATAAAAATTCCCCAGAAAACTCCGAATGCAGTGATCAGCGTTCTGAACGGATTGGCAGAAAGTGCCTCTATAATTTCATTCCATTTATCTCTGCTAAACATACTATTCTCCTCTTAATGCTACAATTGGTCTAATTTTCGCGGCACGGTATGCAGGTACAAATCCGGCAAATGCCCCGGCAACAATCAATATAATCAGTGTGGTGATTGCCACGTTAAAATCTACTTCAGGTCGGGTAAAGAAATCGGCTTCTACGTACGGCGCCACCACTTCCCAAACAACCAAACCAAAGATCAATCCTGAAAAACCTGCAATAACGGTTATAAAAACGGCTTCCTGCAAAATCATGGTAATAATTGAAAAAGGCGAAGCGCCTAATGCTTTTCGTATCCCGATTTCTTTGGTTCGTTCTTTAACAATAATCAGCATAATGTTTCCTACACCCACAACGCCGGCAATAATGGTACAAATTCCCACAAACCAAAAGAACGCCTGAACACCACCCGTAATAATGTAGATGTTTTTTGCTTGTTCTAACGAGTTGTTTATATAAATTGCGCCTTGATCGTCTGGTGCAACAGTATGCCGAGCTTTAAGAAAGGTTTCCAGCTTTTGAGTGAATTCTTTTGATTCTGCAATGGCACTGTCAAAATTAGCACTGCTGCGCATTGTAAACGCCATACTGCGAATACTATCGCCGGCACTGTACGCTTTTTGAGCTGTTGATATTGGGATAAAAACACGACTTTCTTCGCGTTCGCCACCCGGATCGGTATAAACACCAACCACTTTATAGATCATTCCCGAAACATTCAGTTCTTGTCCCAAAGGTTCTTCGCCGTTTTTAAACAGATCTGTAGCTACTTTTTTACCAATGATTACATTTTTCTCATAGTTTGAATTATCGGTATGATTGATGTATCGACCTTTAACAATGGAAGCATTTTCGATGAACTGATAATCAGGATGAACACCTTCTACCCGATACGTTCCGGTTTCTTTTTTATAAACGATGTTACCGCTCCAAACCGAAAAAATTGCTGATTTGTATTCTATATAATCTTTAAAAAGGGTTGTTGCCAAATCGTAATCGGCATTATGTAGTTGCACTTCGCGCCCAACACCCAAACCTTTATATTCTTTTTGCGTAACACCCGGCCAAACCGAAATTCTATTCACAGCATCTTGTTCAAACTGCTTTTGAATTCCGTTCTGTATTCCGTTTCCGGCACCCAGAAGTATCACCAAAATAAAGATTCCCGAAGCAACAGAAACGCCGGTTAAAGCCGTGCGGAGCTTGTTTTTATAAAGCCCTTCGAATATTTCCTGCCAACGTTCAATACTAAACATATTGCGATGCTCTTATCTGGTTTACTAATTTGTCTGATTCTATCTGTCCGTCTTTCAAAAACACAATACGCTTGGTCATTTCGGCAATATCGGGTTCGTGCGTAACAACCAATACAGTTTTACCTTCGTCGTTAATCTGCTGAATCAAATCCATCACCTCG
>CAMLFV010000132.1 GCA_946479395.1 uncultured Flavobacterium sp.
ACTGAAAAAGACTGAACTAATGGAGATACAAAATAAAGTATGATTCCAATTAACAATTGTGTGTGCGTAAAAATTAATGCAAATAACGATAATTTACGATCGCCGTCTTTAAATTCTTTGTTTGATGTCATCCCGATAATTGCGTTTATCGATGCTACAATCAACAAAATTAAAGCAGCAAAAGCAATGTAAGAATGCGCATGTTGTAAACCTGTGTACATAGTTATATTTATTGTTGTTTGCTGGCAAAGATAGGCTTTTTTCGTTGCAAAAAACTACCTTTAAATTTTTACACAAAAGCAAATGTACTGAAAAACAATTACATAACAATAATAAAACTTTTTAAAATCGTTTTTTTAACACTTTTTAAGAGTCTGTTTTAACATTTTTTAGATTGATACTTACTTGCTTAAAAGTAGTATTACACTAGATGATTTCTAAAAAATCGTTGGCAGAAATGTACGATTGTAGAAAAAGTATTTCGTTAAAATTTGTATCTAAAAAAATAATGGTCGGATAAATTTGTTGCCTCTTTCCCAAGTAAAAATTTACCAGTTCATGAGAACCTGTTTTTATACCCTTTGGTACAAATTTATACTGCTTTTGGTTGTATGTTATTGTAGTTTTAGTTTCAGCATTAAAAAAAACAACGTAATAGTTTTTATTTAGTTTTTCTATTACCTTTTTATTCTTGAACGTAGTTTGTTGCAACATTTTGCAATATTGGCACCAATCGGTATAAAAATAAAGCAGTATTGGTCGAGGATTTTTCTCGACCAACTGCTGTAATTGTTCAAAGCTGTATGTTTGCAGTTGTTGTGAATAGCTTTGAACGTAAAAATTAAAAAATAATACTAAAAGTAACTGCTTCAAATTAAATGAGATTAAAAGTTATATCGAACTCCTAAAAAGGTTCTTATGCCTTGATTCGCTGCATATACATACGATGGATCAAAAACCAAACCGTAAGGATTATCCGGCGTTCGCATTGCATTTCCGTTTGGATTGAACTGTACATTTTTATCGAATGGATCGTTTGATCTGGAAATTAAAAACGGAACATTTTTACTTAATGTCCAATTTAAAAGGTTTTTCACACCACCATAAATTTGAAAGTTTTTAAAACCTTTATACGTTAGCTGAATGTTTTGTATGCTGTAGGTTTCTGAATATTCTGGTCTAGGATCCCATTCGCTCACCAAAGGCAAACGCATTGGTCCGTACAAATTCCCGGTGTAATCAATATCTAAATTAATTGATGGTATGGCGTACGAAATTGCCCATGTACCTGAAAAACGTTCGGTAAGCATTTGGCGTTGTTTAACACCTTCTTCTTCGGTAGAAACATCCATTAATGTTCCGCCTACAATAAATTTTAATCCGTTTCCTAAAATAAGATCCACATTTGCACTGATTCCTTTTGAAGTTGCGTGTCCGTTTAAGTTATCGTAAATGATCTGATTTGGATTGGTATCATAATCGGGCAAAATGGCATTTGTAAAATAGGTGTACCAAGTTGATGCTTCTAACTGCAAAACATTCGATCCAAAATACCATTGTTTTAAATAACTTAAATTTACATTATACGATTTTTCGGGTTTTAAATCTTCTAGCACAATAACATCGCGCGAACCCGAAAGTGCTGCATGATCTTCGGTAAATAAATTCACTACTCTAAAACCAGTTCCTGCATTTAAGCGAATCACATCGCCCGTGTTAGCTTTGTACCTGTAAGCCACACGAGGTGTAAAAATAGATCCGTGATTGTTGTTATAATCGTAACGTGCACCTAATAAAATGCTGTGTTTTGTGTTGAACGAAATTTCGTCTTGTGCAAAAAAACCAGGCATTGTGGTAACATCTTTTTCATTGGTTGCTGGCGTATTATCGTCGTAAGATGTATATCTAAAAGCAGCGCCAAACAACATATCGTGTTTACCTAATTTTTTATCCCAGGTTAACTGCCCAAAACCTACTTGCTGTTTTGCCATGTAAGGCGTGTTGCCATAAACCGAGTTTTGATCATGATCGGCGTACGAAAAAGAAAAGAACATTTTTTCTGAAATGGGCAATTCGTAAGTTCCCAATAATTCGTACCGATTGGTGTAGATTGATTCGCCATAAACTTCATCGCCACCGCGATAACTTTTATTCCAGTTCATTTCGCCACCCCAACGATCTTCGTAAAAATAGCGTCCGGCAATAGAAAATAACTTATTACTTTTTCTCGTGAAATTCCATTTTTGAAAAACCGAAATACGATCTTGCAAAGTTAAATCGGTAAAATTATCGTTGTTTTTATCAACTGGGTTCGAATAATTAAAATAGTTTACCCCCATTAACAAATGCGCTTTCTCACCTACTTTAGTGCTTAAACCAACATCGGTATTTACTTCGCCCCAAGAAGTTCCAAATACATCGGCAGAAAAAAGCGATGCGTTTTTAGGGTTTTTAGTAATGATATTAATTAATCCACCAACCGCCTCACTACCATATAAAGACGATGCCGGTCCTTTAACAACCTCAACCCGTTCAATCAGCGAATTCGGAATTCCCGACAAACCATAAACAGTAGAAAGTCCGCTAACAATGGGCATTCCATCGATCAAAACAAAAGTATAAGGTCCTTCCAATCCATTAATATGAATATCGCCTGTGTTACAAACGCTACAATTTACCTGCGGACGCACCCCGTTTACAATTTGTAAGGCTTCAAAAACGTTTGATGTTGGATTTTTCTTAAAAAAAGTAGGTGTGTAAACCTCAACAGACACCAAACTTTCCGATCGAAGCACGGGCTTCATAGTTCCGGAAATTACTATTTCGTCTAAAGTATCATCATCAACAGTATTAGGAATTGAATCTTGTTCCACCTGACTAAAAGCAGTTTGAAAGCCAATTAAGGATAATATTAAAAGTATATTTTGTTTCATTGAATTATAATTTTAGACAAATCTAAATTTATTTTTGTGTTCAAACAAAATAAAAAATATAATTTTCAGAATTCTTTTATATCTTTGATTTAAAATTTAGTACTTAATGCTTACGCACGCAGAAGAAAATTACTTAAAGGTGATTTACCACTTATCGCAAACCGAAGATCAAGGAATATCAACCAACGCCATTGCGCAAAAAATTGATACCAAAGCGTCATCGGTTACCGATATGATTAAAAAATTAAAAGAGAAAGATTTAATAACGCACGAAAAATATCAAGGTGTTTTTATTACGCAATTAGGTATGTACACCGCAAAAATGATTATTAGAAAACACCGTTTATGGGAAGTTTTTTTGGTTGATAAACTACATTTTAATTGGGACGAAGTGCATGATGTTGCCGAAGAATTGGAACACATTAAATCTGAAAAACTGATTAATGCGTTGGATGCCTTTCTTGGATATCCGAAAGAAGATCCGCATGGTGACCCGATTCCTAATGCGAAAGGTGAAATTCCGTACCGTGAAAAAGAGCTATTGACAGAAACAGAAGAAAACAACAATTATATGTGTGTGGGTGTAAAAGACACATCGGTTGCTTTTTTGCAATATTTAGATCGACAAAAAATTGCCCTGGGAAGCACTTTTATGGTTTTAAAACACGAAAATTTCGATCATTCGGTAACGATATTGTTTCAAGAAAACGAGCTGACTTTATCAAAAGTGGTAGCTCAAAATTTATTCGTTAAAAAGATTTAATATGTTCGATCAATTAATTGCTTTTTTTGAATCGGTAAATCCGGTTTGGGCAGCACTTTTCGCAGGATTATTCACTTGGTCGTTAACGGCAATTGGTGCGGCGTTGGTTTTTGTTTTTCGAAATCCGAACAAAAAATTATTAGACGGCATGTTGGGTTTTACAGGCGGTGTTATGATTGCGGCAAGTTTTTGGAGTTTGCTTGCACCGGCTATAAACATGAGTCAAGGTGAAGGTTTTACCAAAGTAATGCCCGCCGCTATTGGTTTTGCATTAGGCGCATTGTTTTTGTTTGTGTTAGATAAAATTTTGCCGCATTTGCACTTAAATCACCCCGTATCAAAAACCGAAGGTGTTAAAACCAAAACTCCTTGGCAAAAAACAACTTTATTGGTTTTGGCAATTACCTTACACAACATTCCCGAAGGTTTGGCGGTTGGTGTTTTGTTTGGTGGTGTTGCAGCCGGAATTCCCGAAGCAACTATTGCCGGTGCGTTAACTTTGGCAATTGGTATTGGTTTGCAAAATTTACCCGAAGGTTTGGCGGTTTCATTTCCATTGCGAAGAGCCGGTATGAGCCGAGGGAAAAGTTTTATGTACGGACAAAGTTCTGCTTTGGTTGAACCTATTGCGGCCGTGATTGGTGCATTAGCCGTAGGTTTTTTTACTCCGATTTTACCTTACGCATTAGCTTTTGCAGCCGGAGCCATGATTTTTGTTGTGATTGAAGAAGTAGTTCCCGAAACCCAGCAAGGCGATAATGGCGACATTGCAACTCTTGGTTTTATTGGCGGATTTATTGCTATGATGATACTGGATGTTGCTTTGGGATAGTTTACCAACCGTTAACACGAGCTATCTTTACAAAAATTGCAATTAAACAGCCTAAAACAAAAAAACCGATAATACCATCAATTAATTCTTTGTCAGGTTGTTCATTGTAATTATAATAATCTTTAATATTTAGTTTTCTTTTATCTCCTTTTATTCTAAAATATAACAAATCAAAAAAGCATCTAAAACTCGCTCCTAAATAGAGAAAAAGATATTTTTGAAGAAAGATTGTAAAAAGGTGTATCATAAAACTAAAATAATAAAAAACACTAAATAATAAAACATGTCTTATAATAATCAGATTGCGGAATGTCTTCACAACAAAGGTTTTTCTATTGTTGATGGACTTTATAATGATACAGAAATTGATTCAATTATTTCGTGCATTAATAAAGCCGATCAAAAAAATACTACTTTTCGTAAATCGGCTGATTTATTTGCAATAAGACAAGTTGTGAAAGAAATTCCGGAAATAATTCCATTCGTTTTTAATGACAAGCTTCAAAATCTGATCGCAAGTATTCTAGGGAATGATTGTTTCATTGTAAAAAGCATCTATTTTGATAAACCCGAAAATTCGAACTGGTATGTTGCGTACCATCAGGATCTGACGATTTCGGTAGATAAAAAAGTTGAAACTGAGAACTTTGTTAATTGGACTAAAAAGCAAAATCAATTTGCAGTTCAACCGCCACTTTCGGTTTTAGAAAATATTGTAACCTTACGAATTCATTTAGATGAAACAAATTCAGAAAACGGTGCATTAAAGGTTATAGAAAATTCTCATTCAAAAGGAATTTTCAGACCAGAAACCATCAATTGGGAAAAGGAAAAAGAAGTAACTTGTAATGTTAACAAAGGCGGTGTCATGCTTATGAAACCATTGTTATTGCATAGTTCAGGCAGAACAACAAACAGTAAAAAACGAAGAGTTATTCATATTGAACTATCAAACATAAATCTTTCAAAAGAATTAAACTGGTCTGAAAAACAGGAAATATAAAACGTTTCAACAAGCTCAACGCCCAAATAATTTCAATATTTAAAGGTATTAGCACCGGTCACTGAGTCATGTCGAAGTACTATCGAAGTGACAAGTTATACATGAATGACGTTTCGACAGGCTCAACGTCCGTATCCATCATATTTCTTATCCACAACCACAGTTATTATCATTTCCACAACTGCCTTTTTTCTTCTTTTTAAAAACAAACTTTTTTAGTAAAAAGGCAACTGCCATACACAACAATATATAAACAATAACATTTTGCATACGCTTTATTTTAAAAGTTGATTGGCAATTAATGCGGCAACATAAGCTACGGCTGTCATAAAAATAAGCTGAACAAATGTCCATTTCCACGAGTTAGTTTCCTTTTTGGTAACCCCCACAGTTGATAAACACTGCATGGCAAAAGCGTAAAACAGTAATAACGAAATACCTGTTGCAAAGGTGTAAACCGGCGTTCCGTCAGCACGTTTTTCATTTGCCATTCTGTCCATAACTTTAGTTTCGTCTTCGGCAGCATCTTCGCCTAAATTGTATAAAGTTGCTAAATTTCCTACAAAAACTTCACGTGCGGCAAACGATGTTAAAACGGCAATACTAATTTTCCAATCGTAACCCAACGGGCGGAAAACAGGTTCAATGGTTCTACCAATAATACCAATATACGAATGTTCTAACTGATAACCTGCAATTTCACTTGCCAGTTCTTCTTCGGTTAATCGTTCGTTCGTCTGTTTTTCGGCAACCATTTCTTCGGCATTTCCAAAAGTATCACTCGGTCCGTGCGATCCTAAAAACCATAAAATAACCGATAACGCCAAAATAATTTTACCCGCACCTACAATATACGAAACCACTTTTTCGTACATATTCAAGAAAACATTCTTTAAAATAGGTGCTTTATAAGTAGGCATTTCAATAACAAAAAACGATTTTCTGTCGGCTTTAATAATCTTGCTTAAAACCCAACCAGAAAGCAATGCCGCTAAAAATCCTAAAACGTACATCATGGTCATTACAAAAGCCTGCAACGGTACAAAACCTAAAATATATGTTTTTGGAATAATGAGCGATATGATTATAATGTACACCGGAATACGTGCCGAACAGGTTGTAAACGGCGTAACCAGCATGGTGATTAATCGTTCTTTTGGATTTTCAATATTACGTGCACTCATGATTGCCGGAATGGCACAAGCTGTTCCCGATACTAATGGAACGACCGATTTTCCGCTTAAACCGAAAGGTTTCATGATGCGATCCATTAAAAACACTGCCCTACTCATATAGCCGGTTTCTTCTAAAATCGATATTAAAAAGAATAAAATGGCTATTTGCGGCACAAACATCAGTACCCCACCCAAACCGGGAATAACACCATCGGCAAGTAATTCGGTTAATTTTCCTTCGGGTAAATTGGCGCTTGTCCAACTTGATAAATCGGCAAATAATCCATCAACAAAATCCATTGGGAAAGCTGCCAGTTCAAAGATCGATCCGTAAATTAACAACAAAACAAAGAAAAAGATAATGTAGCCCCAGAATTTATGCGTTAAAATTCGATCGAACTTCATACGGATATCCGTTGCTTTTGAAGTATCGATTTTATAGGTATCCTTTAAAATATCATTAATGAACTGATAACGCTTTATGGTTTCGCGCTGTTGTAATTTCTTTAGTTCGCTTGCCGATTTCTGAACAGTGGAACTGCTTGAAACAACGGGACTTAATTTTTCGAATTGAAAAACACCTGTCTGCGTTAACCAAACTTTGTACGGATTTTCATTTGGATATAAAT
>CAMLFV010000133.1 GCA_946479395.1 uncultured Flavobacterium sp.
CAAAAGAATCAACAAATGCAATGACGCACGAATATATTACCGAATACAGCTACGGTATTTTTGAAACATTCAACTTATTAGTACCAAGAATTACAGGTGGTGGTAACGGTGAAAACATCGGCACCAATTCAAATACTTACAAATACGTTTCAAGCTTTTTACAGTCGCAAGGTTACGATCCTGCTCCGGCACAACAATTCGCAGACCACGCTCCTACTTATTGGGGCAAGCAGCCAATTGTTGCCGCACCTGCATATATTGGAGCTGTTGTGTTGTTTTTAGCTGTACTATGCTTCTTTGTTGATGATAGAAAAGTAAAGTATTATTTAGGAGCCGGTGCCGCAGTTTCTATTGCATTATCTTGGGGTCACAACTTCTTTTTAACCGATTTTTTAATTGATACGTTGCCACTTTACAATAAATTCCGTGCTATAACATCAATCCAAGTAATTGCCGAATTATGTTTCCCAATTTTGGCAATTTTAGGCTTACAGGCATTCTTTAAAGCATCAAAAGAAGAACAATTCAAGGCAATTAAAATGTCGGGAATGGTGTTTGCAGGAATAGTTGTTTTATTATTCGTTTTAAAAGGAATGATGGATTTTGAAGGATCTAATGATTCTTACTACGCACAGGTTTTTCAAGACGGCGGATCAGGTTTTATCAGTGCTTTAGTTGATGACCGTAAAGCAATGTACAGCAAAGACTTATTGCGTACCTTATTGTTTGTGGCTTTAGCTGCAGCCGTTTTGTGGGCTTACAACAAAGAAAAACTAAATGCAAAAACTGCAGTTATTATTGTCGGTTTATTGGGTGTTGTTGATTTGGTTGCGATTGATACCAATTACGTTAACAAAGATAATTTTGTTTCAAAACAACAGGTTGAAAGACCATTTCAGGAGACTCCTGCAGATCAGCAGATATTGTCAGATAAATCGCAGTTCCGCGTTTTTGAACAGCAAGGCGGTTTTAGCAGTGCGCGAAGTTCGTTCTTTCATCATTCGTTAGGTGGATATCATGCTGCAAAACCTAAAAAAGTTCAGGATTTGTTTGATTATCAGATCGCTCAACAAAACGTTGAAGTTTTAAATATGCTGAATGTAAAGTACATTATTGGTAAAAATGAAGAAGGAGCTGATATTCCTTTGCAAAATCCGGAAGCTAATGGCAATGCGTGGTTTGTTAAGAACATTCAAAAAGTTGCGAATGCCGATGAAATGATGGCAGCAATGAAATCGTTCAAGTCAAAAGAAACGGCGTTGGTTTATAATGGTGTTAATGTTCCAAAAACGACTTTTACTGCCGATAGTCTGTCACAAATTAAACTGACAAATTACCAGCCAAACAAATTAGAATATCAAACCAATAATAATGCTGACGGATTTGCTGTTTTTTCTGAAATTTATTATCCAAAAGGATGGAATATTTCGATTGATGGGAAACCAGCCGAAATGGTTGAAGTGAATTACACCTTGCGCGGTTTGTATATCCCTGCAGGAAGTCATAAAGTTGTGTTTTCGTTTGAACCAAAAGTGGTAAAAACCGGAAGCACTATTTCGTTAATTACATCAATCATTGCCTTATTGATTGTAGCTGCGGGAATATTTTTTGCAACCAGAAACAAGAACGAAGAAAAAGTACAGAATATATAATGAATATTTTAGGATTGGCAATAGCTGGCGCCATTGGAACTGTTTGTAGATACGAGATCGGAAAGATCATCACGTATCAGCAATTTCCTGTTGCAACCTTATTAATAAACACATTAGGAAGCCTTTTATTAGGCTTTCTTTTTATTAAATACGCAGCAAACCAACAGCAGTTATTTGTGATTTTAGGAATTGGTTTTTGTGGCGGATTCACTACTTTCTCTACCTTTTCGTTAGATTTGTTTAAAATGTTGCAAGCCCAGCAATACTTCAATTTTGCAACCTATTTAAGTCTTTCAATTGTTTTAGGATTAATCGGAGTTTTTGCAGGGACGTATTTAGCCAAATTATTTTAATCATCATGAAAAAAGTACTCATTATAGCGTATTATTGGCCGCCTGCAGGTGGTCCCGGTGTGCAGCGTTGGTTGAAATTTGTAAAGTATCTTCCCGATTTTGATATTGAACCTATTGTTTATGTGCCCGAAAATGCCACCTATCCTATAATTGATTACGATTTAGAAAATGAAGTAAATAAAAATGTAACGGTTCTAAAACAACCAATTAAAGAACCTTACAAACTAGCTTCGGTATTTTCTAAAAAAAGTACCACCACAATTAGTTCGGGAATTATCAAAGCAGAGAAAAAACAATCTTTTGTAGAAAAAATGTTGCTTTATGTACGTGGTAACTTTTTTATTCCCGATGCGCGAGTTGGTTGGGTAAATCCGTCGGTTAGCTATTTATCAAATTACATTAAAACCAATACGGTAGATGTTATTATTACAACCGGTCCGCCACATAGCATGCACCTAATTGGTTTAGAATTACAGAAAAGATTTGCTGTAAAATGGATTGCAGATTTTCGTGACCCGTGGACATCGATCGGATATCATAAAGAATTAAAACTGACCGAAAAATCGGCTCAAAAACATAAAGATTTAGAGCGTTTGGTGTTAACAAAAGCCGATACCATTCTTACTACAAGCTTTACAACAAAACAAGAGTTTGCAGCAATCACTCAAAAACCTATTCATGTAATTACAAACGGATACGATATTGAATCGATTGAAAAACCGGCTTTAGATACCAAGTTTACAATCAGTCATATTGGTTCTTTATTATCAAAGAGAAATCCGCATATTCTGTGGCAAGCTTTGAACGAAATTTTGCAAGAGAATGATCAGTTTCGATCAGATTTTCAATTACAGTTAATTGGTAAAGTAAGTTCGGAAATTATTGATACCATTAAAGAATTTCAATTAGATAATTATCTGAATGTATTAGGATATGTATCGCATACCGAAGCGTTGAAATATCAGCGAAGTTCGCAGGTTTTATTGTTGATTGAAATTGATTCGTTCGAAACCATTGGAATTATCCCAGGAAAATTGTTCGAATACATGGCTGCAGAACGACCTATTCTGGCAATCGGACCAAAACAAAGCGATGTTGAAAAGATCATTAAAGATACCAATGCCGGCAAGTATTTTAATTACGATAATTTGCAAGAAGTAAAAAAGTATATTTTAGGCTGTTACGAGAAATATCAACAGAAAAACCTAAAAGTTCACGGTATTGGTTTGCAATATTTCAGCCGAAAAAAATTGACAGAAAAATTAGCTGGCGTTATTAAAAATATATAAAATAAAAGGAGTTTACCCAAAAAAGTAAACTCCTTCATAAACACACTTTTGCGAAAAAATGAATTTTATAATTAGTTAATGATTATCAGTAATTATTAATCTGGTAATATATATAAATCTTCGTCAGTTCGAGCTTGTCGAGAACTTCTCATTTAGGACTTCTCGATACAGTTTTCTATCGAAAACTTACTCGAAGTGACAACAGTTTTACAGACTTTCAAATTCTTAACAACAATTATCCAAAATAACCGCTGATATAATTTGCTGTCATTTCGTTTTTAGGATGATTAAAAATTTCATCGGTTGTACCTTCTTCCTTCACTTCGCCCAAATACATAAACACGGTTTTATCGGCAATGCGTTGCGCTTGTTGCATATTGTGTGTAACAATAACAATGGTATATTTCTTTTTTAAATGTTTAATTAATTCCTCAATTTTCAATGTACTCACCGGATCTAAAGCAGAACAAGGTTCGTCCATTAAAATAACTTCTGGTCGCAAAGCTACTGCGCGTGCAATACACAAACGTTGTTGCTGACCACCCGATAAGCGTGTTGCCGGCATTTTTAAATCGTTCTTAACTTCGTCCCACAAATACGCTTCTTCCAATGCTTTTTGTACTACCTCTTTATTACATGGTAAGTTGTTGATTTTTAAACCGTAGGCAATGTTTTCGTAAATACTTTTTGGAAACGGATTTGCCTTTTGAAAAACCATTCCGATACGTTTGCGGATTTCTGTAACAGGAACGTGTCTGTCATAAAGATCTAATTCTTCCAAATGAAGTGATCCGTTAATTTTTGCATCGGGAAACAAATCGTGCATGCGGTTAAAACTGCGTAACAAGGTGCTTTTTCCACAACCCGATGGTCCGATTAATGCCGTGATTTCATGTTCTGCAAAAGAAACATTGATATTTTTTAACACTTGTTTCTCTCCGAAACTAATGTTTAAGTTTTGTGCTGATAATTTAGTTTTCATTTTTTCTGTATTTATAACGAATATAAAATGCCGTAAGATTTAATAAAAAGACCACAATAACCAATACTAAAGCGGTACCGTACGCAATTGGTCTAACTTGGTCTATTGACTGATGCTGAGTTGACAACATATACAAGTGATAAGGCAGCGCCATGAATTCTTGGTTAAGGTAGCCCGAACTTCCGTTTATGTAAAAGGCTGCACCGGTAAATAAAATGGGTGCAGTTTCGCCCGCTGCTCTTGAAAGTGTTAATACAACACCTGTTAAAATTCCTGACATTGCCGATGGTAGCACCACATCTTTTATGGTTTCAAATTTGGTTGCACCAACTGCTAATGCTGCTTCGCGTGTACTGTTCGGAATCCTTTTTAAGGCTTCTTCGGTAGTTGTGATGATGTATGGTAACGATAACAAACCTAATGTTAAACCAGCTGCGATTAACGATGTTCCAAACTGTAATGCCTGAACGAACAATGCCAAACCGAACAACCCGTAAATGATTGATGGAACTCCAGACAAGTTTCTGATTGATGCACGAATGGTTCTTGTTAACCAGTTGTTTTCTGCGTATTCGTTTAGATAAATCGCACAACAAACGCCAAATGGTATCGCAAAGAGTGCCGTGATTAATGTTAGAAGAACTGTTCCGATGATCGGAGTTAAAATTCCGCCTTTAGTCATTCCTGCCGATGGAACTTTCGATACAAATTCCCATGACAAAGATGATGCGCCTTTTGATACAATTTCCCAAATAATAACAAATAAGAAAAAGCAGACAATAAGTGTGGTTAATAATAAAGTACCCCACTCTACTACCGATGATAATTTATTGGTTTTATACTGCATGATATTTTCTGAATCGGTTAATAAAAAATTCTCCCACTAAATTTGCAAACAATGTCATAAAGAACAAAACAGTTGCAATAGCGTAAAGTGCGTAATAATGTGTAGTTTGATACGGAACCTCGCCCATTTCAATGGCAATAGTAGCCGTCATGGTTTTAACAGAATCAAACATGCCTGTAGGTATCAACGCAGCATTTCCTGTTGCCATTAAAACCGTCATTGTTTCACCAATTGCGCGACCAACACCTAACATTACCGCAGCGATAATTCCAGGTGCCGCAGCAGGAATAATCACTTTTCGTAACGTTTGCCATTTGGTTGCACCCACACCGTAACTAGCTTCTTTATAAGCATTTGGCACAGCGTGTATAGCATCTTCGGCAACCGTAATAATTGTCGGCAACGCCATGATTGCCAATAAAATTGCTCCGTTTAAGGCGTTCAACCCGTTTGGTAAATCTGCCATGTTAGCAATTCCCGGACTAACAACTACAATTCCTAAAAAACCGATAACTACCGATGGTATCGCAGCCAACATTTCAATAGCCGGTTTCAAGATGTTTTTTAATCTACTACCTGCATATTCCGATATAAAAGCTGCAGTGCCTATTCCTAAAGGTATCGCAATAATCATCGCTCCAAATGTAACAATGGTAGTACTAATAATTAAAGGCAACATGCCGTATTTTGGTGTTTTTGCTGTTGGTGCCCATTCCATTCCCGTGATAAAATCTAACGGTTTAATATCTAAAAAGAACGATATAGAATTGTAAACCAGCATGGCAAATATGCCGCCTAATAATGCCAAAACTAAAAAGCCGGTGGTTTTAAAAACTACTTTAAATATTTTATCGACTGATATTCGTGTTCTGTATCTCATGTTATTTTTCTTCTATAATGTAATATCCGTGCTCTTCGATCATTTTTTTGCCTGGCGCACTCTTTTCAAAATCGATAAAAGGTTTTACTTTATGCCATGATTCAGCCAAAACAAACTGATACAACGGGCGTTGAAAAAAATACAAACTGTTGTTTATTGTTTCTGTATCGATAGGCGAATATGCTACAGCATCGGGCTTTTCTTTAATTTTTAGAATTTTGATCAGCGCGTTTGAATTAATTTCGTGCGAAACATAACCTGCACCTACATAACCAATGCCCGATTTATCTGCCTTAACACCTTCTAAAATCTGTGCGTTACCCGTCATTTCTTTTGCAGCGTTAGAAAATTCGATCTTCAGTTTTTTCTTCACAAACGAATGCGTTCCCGAACTACTTTGTCGACCGTAAATGTTTATTGGCAAATCGATATCAGCAATTTCAGACCAGTTTTTAATATCGCCTTTTAAGATCTTTCCAAGCGTTTCCAGATCTATTTCTTCTAAAGGCAAATCTTTGTGAACAATAAAAGCGGTGGCATCTTCTGCAAAAACAACGGTTTTAACCTCGATTTTGGCTTTTTTAAACTGTTCGATTTCCTTGTCTGATAACGGACGTGAAGAATTGGCTATATCTGCCTGCCCGTTTAATAATGAAGTGATGCCTAAGCCCGATCCTCCGCCCGAAATTGCTATACTAAAATCGGGATTAACCTTAGTATATTGTTCCGCCAAATTCACTGCCAGATTCACTTCTGTGTCTGATCCTTTCATTTTTACCGAGCTGTTGTCGCTGCACGCAAAAAGTGAAAAAATACTCATAACAACTAAAAGTTTTTTCATAATTAGCTTGAATGTTTCATCGGCACAAAATTGATTTTTTAAGATAAATGGAATGTTACACTTGTATTAAGCTAATATTAACAAATAACCGTTATGTTAATTTATTGTAAATACACCTTAACCCCGTTGTTAAGGTAATAATGTGTTGATGTTTGATTGATGTTTTGGTAAAGTGGTTTTATACAACTATTAAATTTAATGTAACAAAAAGATATTTGTGTATATTTGAGAGTCACCTATAATGTAAAACATATTTTCATGAATAAAATTTCAACTTTTAAGAATAAAGGTTCTTACCCTGAACAAGCAATAGTTATGATTTTTGATTTGGAAGGATTTTCCAAATTTTTTAGTCAACCTGATGTTCAAGACTATGTACCTAAATATCTTAATATAATTTTAGAAGCTATAAACATTGTTTTAAATGGAGGAAGTCCTTATTGGCTTGAAGGAGACGAAGTATATGAAGAATATAAACCATTGCC
>CAMLFV010000134.1 GCA_946479395.1 uncultured Flavobacterium sp.
CCATTGGTAGGGTTGGGCTGTAGTGGGTATTGAGAACAGAGAATAGAGAATGGAGCATAGAACATAGAAAAGAGTAGGAAATTCTTTGCTTTTTGAGACTCCTACGGAGTGACAAATCGGATCAGATGCTGCACTTCGACTGGGCTCAATGACCGTTAATTGTTGATTTGGTTGCTGAGCTTGTGGTTGCTGAGCTTGTCGAAGCATGGTGTGTAATTTATTTTTCATAGTTATGTATGTTGTTGAATCGTTGATCCCGATTAGCTCGGGACAAGTTATGTTTAATTGTTGATTTGTTTAGAGACTCCTGCGGAGTGACAAACTGTATATTTTGTTGATCTGTTGAGTTGTTGAATCGGTTAATCGTTAATTTTTGAGATCCCTCGTTACCTCGGGATGAATTTTGACTTCTCGATACACTTCGCTACTCGAAGTGATGTATAAAAATAATAAAAAAGGTGTTAAAAGCATACACTTTCAACACCTTTTAGTATTAATGGTTATTTTTTAATTAATTTTTGTTGTGCTATTACGTTGCCACCTGCGTGCAGGTTTACCATATAGGTACCTGCTGCCAAATGGCTTACGTTTAACTGTACTTCGCCTTTGGTACCACTTACCTGCTGTTGCAGCAGTTGTGCGCCTTTAAGGTTGTACACCGTTACAGCGGTGGCATTTTGAGTGCCGGTATCGTATAATACCGTGGCTACATCAACCGCCGGGTTAGGTGCCACTACAAAGTTTGTCCGTTTGAACAATCAATATCAGGAAAATGGAATTTTTGCGTAGCCGAATAGGAAAAAGTAACGTTTTGCGTTTTAATCATTTTTCATGCTTTTAAACGGTATGCAAGATAGTGAATATTCTGCGGATAAAATAAACTGCTAAATGTAAATAAAGCTTAAATTTAGGTTCTAAATTTTTCATTTATGAAGCATATTATTTTAGTATTATTAATTGTATTTTTAATTCAATCTTGTGATTGTCGACAAAATGTATCAGGCAAAATAATCGACGAAAACAATAATCCAATAGAAAATGTTGAGATTCAAAACATAAAAAAAAAATATTCAAACGATCTAACAGATACTAATGGTGAATTTAATTTAACTGCAATAAGCGGTGGATTAGCATGTCCGCCAATGAAAATATCTATATCTAAACAAGGATATAATACTTTAGAAACATCAATAAAAAATGGCGGTTATAAAAAGATAAAACTGAAAAAATCTACAAAATATCATCATCGGCAAAACTAAAATAACCAATTTGGGTAATAATTAAATGATCGAGCAGTTTAATATCCAAACTATTGCCTGCCAGCTTAATTTTCTGTGTTATATCTTTATCGGCACCACTTGCAATTAATTGTCCCGACGGATGGTTGTGCACCAAAATTAAAGCCGTAGCCAAATGTTCCAAAGCAGTTTTAAACAACATACGAATATCAACAATAGTCTGCGTTAATCCACCTTTGCTTAACTGCAATTTGTAAATTACTTTGTTGCTGTTGTTTAACAATAAAACCCAAAATTCCTCGTGTGGTAAATCGCCAATTATGGGTTGCATTAGTTTAAATACATCTTCTGAAGATGTAATTTTTGTGAGTTCTTTGGTTTCCGATAACTGCAAACGCTTCGCTAGTTCTAACGCAGCCACAATAGTTATGGCTTTTGCTTCGCCAATGCCTTTAAACTGCATTAACTGCTGAATACTTTGCTTTTGCAACTGATGCAACTGATTGTTATTTTGCTGTAAAATACGCTTGCATAATTCAACCGCACTTTCATTTCGGCTGCCCGATCCTATTAAGATAGCAACCAATTCGGCATCACTTAACGCATTTTTGCCTTTGTACAATAATTTTTCGCGTGGCTGATCGTCTTCAGACCAATTTTTTATGGAGAAATGTTTACCTTCGTTACTCATGCCCAACTAATTAACGTTTTATAAATATATGAAAGTATTTTTGTTTTTGATGTTTTCTATTCTGATAAGTTCGTGTACTTTGAAAAGTCAGGAAGGTGCTGATATTGCTGTATTTTCATCTGATGAAACAACGATAAAGAAAGATACAATTAACGATGATGTTTCTGATTTTAGAAAAAATCTTTCTGAAAAAGCACTTTCTATTATTGATCCTTCGGTTCGATATACGCCAGATTATGTAAGCATTAGTTATCCGAACGGTGATGTACCTGCGAAAACCGGAGTTTGTACCGATGTTGTGATTAGATCGTACAGAAAGTTAGGAATTGATCTGCAAAAAGAAGTGCATGAAGATATGCGTGCGAATTTTAGTATCTACCCTAAAAATTGGGGTGCTACAAAAACCGATACCAATATTGACCACAGACGTGTGCCTAATTTAGAAACTTTTTTTAGAAGAAAAGGAAAGAAATTACGCGTAACGCAAAACGCAGACGATTATAAAACCGGAGCAATAGTTACCTGGATGATTAATGATAAACTGCCACATATTGGCATTGTTACCAACAAACTTTCAAAAGACGGTAAACGCAGATTGATTGTTCACAACGTTGGCAGCGGACAAGTTTTAGAAGACTGTTTGTTTAAATACACTATTGTAGGGCATTTTGTTTATGAGGGATAAATTTTCATCCTATTTTGTTATTCCGTAGGAATCTCAAAAACTTAATCAATATTCAATGAACCGTTTGAGTATTTATCGAAAAAATCTTTTTTGTACACATCGCCCAAAGGAATTTCGGCATCGTTGATATACAAGGTGTGATTGGTAAACGAATCGATATAATCTAAATTAATCACATACGATTTACTTACGCGCTGAAAATAATTTTCAGGCAATTTCTGATGGATACTTTTCAAATTCATTGCCGTAATAAGTTTTTGGTTTTGGGTATGAATAATCACATAATCTTTTAAGCCTTCTACAAACCAAATATCTTTAAAATAAATTTTATGGTAACGACGGTCGGCTTTTATAAACAAAAAATCGGTGGTGTTTGATTCTATCGTATTTTTTTGTTCAGCAAGTAAATCTATATATAAAGTGGCTTTTTTAACGGCTTTGTCTAATCGGTTAACATCAATTGGTTTCAGCAAATAATCAATCGCATCAAACTCATAACTTTTTAAAGCGTACTGTGGATAAGCCGTTGTAAAAATAATCAGCGTTTTTTCGGGTATCTGCATGGCAAATTCCAAACCGTTCATTAGAGGCATTTCAATATCAAGAAAAATCAAATCAACATCATTTTCCTTAATAAAATCCAAGGCTTTTATGGCTGTAGAAAATTTAGCTTTAATCTCTATGTTCGATATTTCGCTTAAAAGTGCCTGCAATTCTTCGCGTGCCAAAGGTTCATCATCTATTATAATACAGTTCATAACGGAATGCTTAAATTAACAATATATTCTTTTGGATTGTTGGTAATATTTAACTGGTAATTATTGCGGTATAATAATTCTAAACGTCTTTTAATATTCGCCAAGCCCAAACCATTGCTTTTGTTTTTTGAATGATGTTGGTTTTCTTCGGTTTTTGAATTGATACACACAAAATGCAGTTGCTTATCTTTAATATCGATACTTATCTTTACAAACGTTTCATCGCCATTAGGATCTACGCTGTGTTTTATGGCATTTTCTATAAAAACGGTAAATAATCCTGGCGAAATAAAAGTGCTGTTCAGGGTGTTTTTATCGATATGATTTTCAATTTCAACCTTAAAATTATCTTTACGGATTTGTTCCAGATTTAAAAAGTTCGAAATAAACTCTAATTCTGATGCTAGAATAATGCGTTCGCCACTGTTTTCGTACAACTGATATCTTAAAAATTCTGACAAACGAATAATTACCGTGTTTGCCATTTCGGGATTTGTACGGATCAATGCTTTTACGTTGTTCAACATATTAAACAAAAAATGCGGACTTACCTGATTTTTCAATTCGTTTAATTCCATAGCAAACGTAATGTTGTTTAATTCGGTAATACGTTCGTTATCTTTAAGCCAGCGCTGCAATAATTTTATAGTTGTTGAAACCGAAATTAACGATGCACAAATTACAATAACACCATAAAAGTCGGCTTTTCTAGTTCGTTCACTATGAACCAGTTTATGGGCTTCTACATAATCTTGATGTAAATGCAGATTGAAATAGTTCTCATGAAAATAACTTAAAATTTGCACACCAGAAACAGCCAGCAAAATTAAAAAAACAGCATATCCTAAATATTTAGATCTAAACAAAAAACACGGCACCAACACATACATATTTACGTAAAACATAAATACAAAAATTATGTAAACAGTTGCTGCAGCGTAATATCCGTACGGCGTTCCGTACGAATCTACAAAACTACCACCATAAAGCATCAAGAAAAAAACCGTTAAAAACAACACATGTCGTTTAATTCGGTAACGTTTATCAATTAAAAAATCTAGCACTTTTTTATCTCTGTAATCCTGACATTCTGCAATCATCAACACAAAAAAATTTATGCTGCAAAGTTAAGGCTTCTTTTACAACCACTTACCTATATTATACAAACTGCCCAATTTATTATATAAAACCATTCACGTTTCTGTTTGGTATAAAAAAAGTGGGGTTTCATCTAAAAACTGCATTTCACGTGGCTGTATTTAATTCCTTTGCAACTGTATTTAAACAAGAAGGTTTATGAATATTGATACTTTTCAAACATTTTTAGAACGAATAGATCCTACTTTAACCAAAGAGGAAAAGAAAGATAAAATAGTGCAAATTGCCGATATTAGCTTATTTACCCAATGTTACAACACCCAGATAACTTTTATGGGTTGTATTGAATACGATATTAATATTATAGAACAAAACGGCATTAAAACCGGTATTTTGTTTTGCGATTTAAACAAATTAAAAAAAGATTCATTTAACCCGTGGTTGTACACTCCGTTTTCGTCACCGTTTTTTAGATCACAGATAAATGTCGATGATTTTTGGTTTGTTTTTGTTGAAGAAACCATCAATACACCTTTTAAAAAGTTCATTGAATTTATAGAAGACAACCATTTAACCAATTATTACAGCAAGATATTTTTACTGAGTTATTTTGAATCAAAACTACACCAATTAAAATAATAATTGTTTAACGATTGAATAGATATGATACGGATTTTTAAAACAAACGTTACACACGCTACTGACGGAAACCATTTGTTAGAAAATGTTTTGCAGTTGAAATACCCGCACTTTAAAATTAATTTTGATTTAGAAGATTGCGACAATATTTTACGAATTGAAGGTACCGATTATGAATCGAACGAAATTATTGCCTTAATGGATACCAACGGTTTTTTGTGCGAAGAATTACATTAACCTAAAAACACACGCATGTTTCAAGATTTTGCAGCCTGGTTTAAAAATAAAATCAACAATAACTTAGCTTACAATTTACGGCAGGTTTGCTACATTGTAGGCATTTGGGTTTTTGTTACGCTTTTTTTTATCTACCTAAAGTTTAACGATATTCCCGAAAGTTTTTTAGTCGAGATTTATCAGTTAAATTACAGTATTTCAAAAAAAATGATGTATCAGGCGGCATTATTCATTGGATTATCTTTTGGTTTGGTATTGGGATTTTTGCATGTATTTGTATATCCGTACATTGAACGAACCAAGAAACTTTTATTCAATATTCTGTTTAGAATCACTACTTTCTGCCTGCTTTCACACATTGTATACTATACATTATTAACTTATTACGGATATTCTATAAACACCAGATTCATGGTTTGGGGTTTTAACGATCCGGGAACCATAAACATTTTACTGTACGCTTTTGTAACCGAATTTTTGGTAGGATTAATTATACTTCTACGACGCAATTTGGGTAGAAAATACTTTATTAACACCATTAAGAACACCTACAGACATCCGAAAGAAGAAAACCGAGTTTTTATGTTTTTAGATTTGGAAGATTCAACGGTTATTGCCAACAAAATGGGACATTTGAATTTTAGCAGATTTATTCAGGATTGCTTCTGGGATTTATCTGATATAACGCTGAAATACGGAGCCGAAATTTATCAATTTGTAGGTGATGAAGCGGTAATAACCTGGAAGGTTTCAAAAAACTTCGATTATGAAAAATGCATTGCACTTTATTTTGCCTACAAAGAACTGTTAGAAAGTAAAAGCGATTTTTACATGCAGAAATACCAGACAATACCCAACTTTCGTTGTGCCGTTCACAGCGGAAAAGTTTCTGCAGCTTTGGTTGGCGATTACAAAAAAGAAATTGCATATCACGGAAACGTTCTAAATTTAGGATCACGCCTGCAGAAAACCTGTAAAGAACACAATGCCGATATTTTGATTTCCGAAGATTTTTCAGACAATCTAAAAGATCACTGGTATGGTTTAACTCCAATTACTTTACACCATTTAAAGGGCATCAACGATATACAAACCGCTTACAAAGTGTGCGAAGAAAACAAGAAATATTATTTTTATTTGTGATTGAATATAATAAACTTGTATCATCTTCTTTAATTTTTAAACAAAAAATCCTACAGGGTTTTAGAAACCTTGCAGGATAAATTGTAATTTAAAAGTTACTTAAATTATTCTATAATGCCTTGAACCTCATCAAAATTCAGTCCACCATAATTGCCGGAACTCATCAATAATAAAACCGAGTCGGTAAAATCTTGTACCAATAAAAACGATTTAAACTCTTCTGGATTGGTGTAAACAATTAAATTTTCACGGTTAAATGCTTGTTCAATTTGTTCCTTTGTAACTTCTTGTAACTTTTTAATTGCAACCGCATCGGGAGAATAAAACACAACAGCAACATCGGCAGCATCTAACGCGCCTTGATATTCCGTTAAAAACTCGGCATTTAAACTGCTGTATGTGTGGAGTTCTAAGCATGCAACTAACTTTTTGTTGGGATATTGCTTTTTGACCGCTTGTGTGGTTGCCGACACCTTACTTGGCGAATGGGCAAAATCTTTATAAGCGACTGCGGTTTCTGTTGCTGCAATTTTTTCTAATCGTTTACTGGCTCCTTTAAACGACGCAATAGCTTCGTAAAACTCGGTTTCATCAATTCCCATGTGTTGGCAAATCCATTTAGCACCTGCCAAATTACTTAAATTATGAGCTCCGAAAACCTCGATAGGCATAGCGCCATCTAGGGTTTCTAAATAGGTAACGCCATTATCAATGGTATATTCCGGTAACGAATAAGGCATTTTACGGATTGGTTTCTCGGCTTCTTCGGCTATTTTATTTACAACCGCATCTTCATCGTTAAAAACCAAAATGCCACCGTTGGTGATTATATCTA
>CAMLFV010000135.1 GCA_946479395.1 uncultured Flavobacterium sp.
TGATTTATTGGTTTCAGGAGATTATTATGCATCGCAAACTATTAATGGTTGTGAAAGTTTTGCAAGAACAGGAATCAATGTTGTCATTAATAATTCTCCAATTCCTTCCGGATACAGTGTTCAGGAATTTTGTGAACCTTTTGTACCAAAAATATCTGATTTACAAATTACAGGAACCAATATAAAATGGTACACAGCAGCAGTTGGTGGCACGCTTTTAACAAGTACAAGTACATTGGTTAACGGATCAACCTATTATGCGTCACAAACACTAAACGGATGTGAAAGCACTACAAGATTTGCAGTAAAAGTAAATGTTTACCCGAATGCACAGCTTGTTACAAGTCATTTGGCAATTTGTGATGTGGCAACTATTAATGATATTTCTATTGAAGGATATACAAGTTCGCAATTAAAATGGTACAGCAGTTTAACTGCGACAACGCCATTAAGCCAATCGCAAGTATTAACAAGCGGAACTTACTATATCAGTACATTCAATTATAATTTATGCGAATCAGCTCGTAAAGCAGTTCAAATAGTAGTATCTAACAATGTACCAATTCCAACAACAAGTACGCTGCAGGCATTTTGTAATACTGCTACGGTTGGCGATTTGGTGGCAACAGGTATTAATGGAGCATCAATAAAATGGTATAATTCAGCACAAGCAACAACTCCGCTTACTGTAACTACACCACTTTATAGCGGTACGTATTACGTTGAGCAAGAAATGATGCCTTGTAAATCGCCAAGAATTGCAGTTGCGGTTCGTGTGGTCTCTACAACAGCACCAACAATGACAGATTTTAAATTATGCGAAGACGCTACTGTAGCCGATTTATATTTAGCGGCATCTACAACCACTAAATATGTATGGTATTTAAACAGTACAACAACTACAAAACTACCTGATACCTATGTTTTAACAAGTGGTTATTATTATGTTGCGATAGAATCGTATGGATGTATTTCTAATAGAACAAGCGTTCATGTACAAGTAAATAAACGACCAGCTTCTCCTACAGGTAGTTTAATTCAGAATTTTAACTATCAAGCAAAGGTTGGTAATTTAGTTATGAATCAGCCAAATATTGTTTGGTATTTAAGCTATAATGATGCTATTAATAAAATGAATGCTTTAAATGCTAGCGATTTATTGGTTGATGGAACTACTTATTACGGTGTTATTGTCGATACAAATTCTTGTAACAGTTACCCAACCGCTGTTAAGGTAGGTGTTACTTTAGGAACAAACGATCTTGATTTGGAACAATTGAAATATTATCCAAATCCTGTTGAAACTGAATTGACGATATCTTATTTAGATAAAATTGAATTAGTTGAGGTATATTCAATGTTAGGTCAGAAAATTGTAGAGCATAAATTTGATACCGAAATTGTAAAAATTGATTTCTCTAGTTTTAGCTCTGGAAATTATATTGTAAAAATAGTAAGTGGTAATCAATCACAGTTTGTAAAAATTGTAAAAAAATAAATAACCTAAAACCTCGCTGAATAGCGAGGTTTTTTATGTAATAATATCTTTTTTATTAGAAAAAATTAAAGAATGGAATATTTTTTATATCCTTAATGTTTCATTTTAATCTTCCTTGATATCAGCGTCTATTTTTTTTAATTCTATTTCTAACAATAAGTTAACTGACTTAGGATCATTTAGTTCTACACCTTTTTCTAATATTTCGTTACCTCTTTCTTCATTACCTGTACTAAAGTAATAGCTTGCTAATAATCCGTAACCTCTTATATCTCCTTTATCAATAATGAATTTTGCTAAATTTTCAAGCTTAGAATTGGTTTTAATATTTAATGACTTGTTTTCAAGTAATTGATCTAGACCTCCTAAATCTTCAAGATACAACAATCCAAAATAAGAGGCACATGCAGTTGTTAAGCCCTGATTACATAATTTTTCAATAGAATTTTTGTATTTTTCTGGATCAACAAAATAATCAAAACTAACTTGATCGGTTCCTTCAGTATAATTTATTTTGTAAAATTCGTATAATAGTTTAGGTTCTATTTTATAAACAGGAACGGTAATTTCTTTGGTTCGTATAGTATCTTTGTTTTTTTTGTAGGTATTATTTTCAACCCAAGAACTATCACCAATTAACTTATCATTGTTTAAGGTAAAAATAAATACGCTTTTATCAGGAAATAGATAGATTTTATTGTCAATTTGAACATATTCTGCAAGATAAGCTTCGTTGATTAAAGCGTGGCCATCTCCGTTTAAATAAATACTGCTGTATAATTCATTTTCTTTTGTATTAGAATAATATCCTTTTAAAGAATTGGAAAAATTCTGAGCAAATAAATTATTTTGAATAAATATTAATGTAAGACATATAATTAGTTTTTTCATTTTTTTAGTAAAAATAAAAAAAAAAGCTCAACAATTATTGCTGAGCGTTTTAAAATATTGTACATGTATTATTTACTTAAATACATTTTTCTACGAGCGTATAAATCGTAAAAAGCATCGTCTTTTAAACTATCGATAAACAAAATGCTTTCTCCAGTTGATTTCATTTCAGGTCCTAAAGCTTTGTTTACTTTCGGGAATTTATTGAAAGAGAAAACAGGTTGTTTAATTGCGTATCCTTTTAACTGCGGATTAAAAGTGAAATCGGTAACTTTTGCACCCAACATTACCTTTGTAGCATAGTTTACATAAGGTTCGCCGTAGGCTTTAGCGATAAACGGAACCGTACGAGATGCACGCGGATTTGCTTCTATAATATAAACCGTATCATCTTTAACTGCAAACTGTATGTTGATTAGACCTTTTGTTTTTAAGGCAACCGCAATCTTTTTAGTATGATCTTTTATCTGCTGTAAAACAAACTCACCTAAATTGAACGGAGGCAATGTTGCGTTTGAATCGCCCGAGTGAACTCCACATGGTTCAATGTGTTCCATGATTCCAATTATGTACACATTTTCACCATCGCAAATAGCATCAGCTTCTGCTTCTATGGCTCCTGCTAAATAATGGTCTAACAAAAGTTTATTACCAGGAATAGATTTTAATAAATCAATTACGTGCTCTTCTAATTCTTTTTTGTTGATAACGATTTTCATTCCCTGACCACCCAATACATACGACGGACGTACTAAAAGTGGGAAATCTAATTCATCAGCTAATTTCGATGCTTCGTCTGCAGTTGTTGCCACACCAAATTTAGGGAACGGTATGTTTAATTCGGTTAACAATTCAGAGAAACGTCCACGATCTTCCGCTAAATCTAAAGCTTCAAAGCTTGTTCCAATAATTTTAATTCCGTATTTATCTAACTTTTCAGCCAATTTTAAAGCGGTTTGTCCGCCTAATTGCACAATAACTCCTTCTGGTTTTTCGTGACGAATGATATCGTAAATATGTTCCCAATAAACAGGTTCAAAATATAATTTATCTGCCGTATCAAAATCCGTAGAAACCGTTTCAGGGTTACAGTTAATCATAATGGTTTCATAACCACTTTCTGATGCTGCCAAAACGCCGTGCACACAAGAATAATCAAATTCAATTCCTTGTCCAATTCGGTTTGGTCCCGATCCTAAAACAACAATTTTCTTTTTATCGGTACGAACAGATTCATTTGCAGAATAAGTTGTTCCGTCTGCTTTTTCAATATCAGCTTCAAAAGTAGAATAGTAGTAAGGAGTTTGAGCTACGAATTCTGCCGCACACGTATCAACCAATTTATAAACGCGGTTAATATTCATTTGTTCGCGTAATGCATGAATTTCGCTTTCCAAACAACGTAACATGTGTGCAATTTGGCGGTCTGCAAATCCTTTTTGCTTCGCTTCTAACAACAAATCTTTTGGTAATGAACCCAACGTGTGTTTAGATACCTCTTGCTCTAACGCGTACATTTCTTCGTACTGTTTTAAGAACCACATATCGATTTTTGTAATCTGATGAATGGTACTTAAAGGAATTCCCAATGCAATAGCATCATAAATCACAAAAACGCGATCCCATGAAGCATGCTCTAATTTATCTAAAATTTGATCGTAATTCGTGTATCCTTTACCGTCTGCGCCAATTCCGTTACGTTTAATTTCTAACGATTGTGTTGCTTTTTGTAAGGCTTCTTGGAAAGATCTACCAATTCCCATTACTTCACCAACCGATTTCATTTGTAAACCTAATGTACGATCTGCACCTTCGAATTTATCAAAGTTCCAACGAGGAATTTTTACGATAACGTAATCCAAAGTTGGTTCAAATAAAGCTGAGGTTGATTTTGTAATTTGATTTTGTAATTCGTCTAACGTATAACCTAACGCCAGTTTTGTTGCGATTTTAGCAATTGGATATACTGTTGCTTTTTATTATAAAGCAGATGAACGAGATACACGCTGATCTATATCAATTGCCACAATGTCTTCTTTTTCGTCTGGAGATACAGCGAACTGAACGTTACATCCGCCGGCAAAATTACCAATAGAACGCATCATTTTTATTGCCATATCGCGCATACGCTGAAACGTACGATCTGATAAGGTCATTGCAGGCGCAACAGTAATAGAATCACCCGTGTGAATTCCCATTGCATCCATATTTTCAATGGTACAGATAATTACAACGTTGTCGTTTTTATCGCGCAATAACTCTAATTCGTATTCTTTCCAACCCAACAACGCTTTGTCAATCAATACTTCGTGAATTGGTGAAGCTTCTAAACCGTATGTTAGTAAACCATCAAAATCTTCTTCTTTATGAACAAAAGCAGCACCTGTTCCACCTAAAGTAAACGATGGACGAATTACCAATGGGAAACCGAATTCCTGTGCTATTTCTTTTCCTTCTAAAAACGAAGTTGCTGTTTTAGCCGGAGCAAAAGGAATATCGATTCTTGATAATAATTGCTTAAACTGTTCGCGATCTTCAGTTACATTAATAGCGTTGATATCAACACCGATTAATTTCACGTTGAAATCTTGCCAGATACCTTTTTCATCTGCTTCCAAACATAAATTTAAAGCTGTTTGTCCGCCCATTGTTGGTAAAACTGCATCGATTTCCGGATGCGCTTTTAAAATTTCAATGATCGATTTTGTGTTTAAAGGCTTTAAATATACATGATCCGCCATGGAAGGATCGGTCATGATGGTTGCAGGATTTGAATTGATTAGGATTACTTTGATTCCTTCTTCACGTAAAGAACGTGCCGATTGCGACCCTGAATAGTCAAACTCACAAGCCTGACCAATGATGATTGGACCAGAACCAATGATTAAAACTGTTTTAATTGAATTATCTTTAGGCATTGTAAATAATTGGTGTTGTTATTTAGGTAAATTTATTGATAATTAGTTGAAATTCATCTTAAAAAAAGAGAAAAACGAAAAGGTATAAAAAAAGGCGATACACTTAAAGTAACGCCTTTATTTATGATGAAACATCATTATTTTTTATGTCTTGGTTCGCTAGAAACCGTTAACTTATGTCTTCCTTTAGCTCTTCTGCGTGCTAATACTTTTCTACCGTTAGCGCTAGCCATTCTGTCCATGAAACCGTGTTTGTTTCTTCTTTTTCTTTTTGATGGTTGAAACGTTCTCTTACTCATTGCTTCTTATCTTTAAATCTATAAATTTTACAAATGTTCAGCTTTGAAATCAAGCAGCTTCAAAACCGAGTGCAAATATACAAATCCTTTTAAAACCTACAAATTGTTTTTTAAAATAATTTTACTTTTATGTTACTAAATGTACTATAATTTAAAAACAACTTTTGTTGCTTATAGGATTTTACTACATTTGCAAAATTAAAAATAAAACAGACATGATTAACAAGAATATAAAAATTATAGTTGCAGCCCTTTTATTAGCTACAGCAATTTGGCAGTTTACAGAAAACAATATTGGCAACGGTATATTTTTAATTATTTTGGTACTGTTAATTGTACTGATTTATTTTAAGAACGAAATGCTTATTATGACCTTGTTTAAGTTTAGAAAACAAGACATGGACGGCGCTAAAAAAATTCTTTCTAAAATTAATCCCGAAACGGCTTTGGTTAAAAATCAGCAGGGATATTATTATTATTTAAACGGTATCATCAATGCTCAAAATAATTTAAATCAGGCAGAAAAAGATTTTCGTAAGGCAATTGATTTAGGTTTGAACCAGAAAGAAGATCTGGCAGTTTCTAAATTACAGTTGGCAGGAATTGTAATGAGTAAAAACCGTCCGGCTGAAGCACAGAAATTGATTGCCGAAGCAAAACAGCACGATACCAAAGGAATGCTGAAAGAACAGATTTCAATGATCGAAGGTCAAATGAAACAAGCTCGCGGACAAAAAGTTCCTATGTGGTACAACCAAAGCAAGAAAAGAGGTTTTTAATTTCTTTACAACATAAGTATTAAGCCATTCATTTACAGAGTGGCTTTTTTTATAAATTCAGTTTTTATCAATAACATTAAATATCTAACCTTAAAACAAACACTAAAATGTATCATAAATTAATAATTAGTTTACTTTGTATTTTATTTATCAGTTGTAATAAATCTGAAAATAATAGAACAATTGATTTTTCTAAAGACCGTGATTTTAGAATTATCAATATTTTTAATGAACAAACGTATGCCGATTTAGAACAAAGGCTTCCAAACAACATCAAACCCAATTCCGAAAGCGAAGAATCGTATGCTTTTTATTCTTATTTATCGCTTAAAGCTAACAAAGAATATACTTTCTTAATAGGCAATAAATTTATGTACGGAACTTATGCTGTAATCAATAAAGATGAAATCGTACTGAAATCTGAAGAATTTGGAGAGATTCCTTTAAAAATTATGAAGGAAGAAAATGGTTGCGTTCAAATTCATGGAGATTTTAAAGCTTACAAAAGCGATATGATGTTAGAGTTAGATGGAAATACAAAGTATTATTTAAACCTAAATACCGATTTTGCAAAACTGGGAAAAGAAAATGATATTCGATCTGTAGCATTCAACCAATGGCGTTTTCAACCACAGCAAAAAGAAACCGACGAAGAAATTAAAAACCGATTAATTTTAAACTTAAAGTATATCGCTGCTTACATGCGCGTGCACATGTACGGCGGGTTCAATCAAATTCATACAGCCGGTATTCATTCGCCTTTTCTGTATGCAAGAAACGGACTGTTTTTGTATGAATGGAAACGTGTGCCTTATTTTTGGAAACATGTTTTTTTTGATGAAAAAGATG
>CAMLFV010000136.1 GCA_946479395.1 uncultured Flavobacterium sp.
TTTATGAGAACGAAATTTGTACATACCGCCATAACCCATCCGCCTTAATGCGGTGAAACCTTTTCCTTTTTGTTGCTCCTGCACCAAAAAGTATATACAGCAATAGGCTTACCGTGTGGTAGCAGTGTGATAATCTGCTATACACAAAAGGCACCGCCGTATATAACGTACCTTATTGCTTTGGCACTATATAATCAGGGCATTTTAACTTATAAACTCGCACTTTAAAAGTATTGCCTTTATTTGTATTTTCCAAATTGGGGGTTGAAATAATTTGGTTGGGGTGTAGGGGCTTTAAAAAGGGAATAGGGAATGGGGAAGAAGGGAATAGGGAAGCTAGTTTATGGGGTTTTGATTGAAAGATGAGTTTGTTTGCGGCTCATTGGTAGATGCTAGAAAATTAAGCCTTACGATTTTTCTTTAACTTTTACCTTGATGTAAAAGTTACAAAAGATCAAGACTCTATTTTTTCAACGGTCAAATAAAGTCTTATTTCCTAAAAGAAATAAACTCGAACAAGTTCTCAAACAGCATTTCTTTTTACGGAAATTTTGCCTATTTGACACTCGCTGAAAAACTAATGTCGGTTTTAAATCAGGAGTGGTTCAGCATTGAGGTTTTGATTTGAAATTGAAAAAAGACTAGAAAATCAGCGGTATGAGGTATTAATCCAGAGCCGAAACACTGCATGAAGCGTAAGCAGATCGGACAGCATAGCGAAATCGAAGATTCATGAATACATTATTATAAAATAACTAAAGATGAATACTTTTCGATCTGGTAGCTTTAAAAGTGAATTTCGACCGATTAAAAGATCACCGCAATAAAACCACTTTTGGTACTTTTCGTGCTTGAAAAGTACAGAGAAACCTAATGTTTCAATTACGAATTATGGAGAATGAAAATTGAAATAT
Source organism: uncultured Flavobacterium sp. (assembly GCA_946479395.1). Next base: position 915 of record CAMLFV010000136.1, read on the forward strand.
TTCTATTAGATTTTGATTGAAGGATGAGTTTATTGAAGCGAGATATAACTATTTGAAGAAAATTCAGCTCTGTGATTTTTCTTTAACTTTTGTCTTGATACAAAAGTTACAAAAGATCAAGACTCTATTTTTTCAACGGTCAAATTAAGTCTCATTTCCTAAAAGAAATAAACTCGAACAAGTTCTCAAACAGCATTTCTTTTCACGGAAATTTTGCCTATTTGACACTCGCTGAAAAAATAATGCCGGTTTTAAAATACGAGTTTGTTCAATATTTGAGTTTTGATTAAGAATGAAATAGAGTAATTAGGAGTATCAAAGCGCCATTATCAGTAAAACGAGCGTTGACAAGTTGAAACCGTAAGGTTCACGGCTTCCAAGCTGTAAGATAAAGTATGGACGTAATTAAGCGCAAAATCATAAGGGAACGAAGTGACGTTTTTATGATTTAGCTTACAAAACGTAGTCGACCGTTTTAATGATGAGGCAAGATAAAAAAGAAAGATTTTTGGTACTTTTTATCTTTAAAAAGTACAAAGAAACCGAATGTTTCAATTACGAATTATGGAGATTTAGAATTGAAAGAGATCTTTTCACTCTGTTCAATATGACAAACTGTACGGAAACTAGATGCGATGCTGCATCAGGTGCAGCATGACAGCGTGTAGTGGCTGAAAAAATAATTTCGCTTTTAATACGCATTTATTTTATCGAGAAGATTTTTAGGACATAACAAATTGTATAATTTATAAATCACCCCATTATGCCAGAAAGAAATTTTGAATTATTGAAAAAAAGCGACCCCGCTGCTTTAGAATAAATTCATGCCCAATACAACAGACGTATCTTTTGGTTGGGCAGAAAGATAATTGATGACGAATTTATTGTAGAAAATTTGGTACAGGATACTTTTTTAAAATTATGGGATTATCGTGATAAGATTGAAGATCCACTTCATATCCTTTTTTTCTTGCAATATGTTATGAAAATATCCTGTTATGCGCACCATGCAAAACCAAGAAACAAGTTTTTTAGAACAACCGTCAGCTCGTTTGAGAAGTATGAAAATTATCAGGACTATCTGGCAGGCTACGATCCTGCTGATGTGATTGAAAACTTAAAGAATCAGGACGAATATCAAAAAATGTTCGATGTGGTAACCAATGTACTGCCACTGATAAAGCCTGAAAGAAGACAGCTGATCAACCTATGTTTAAAATACGGATTTCAGTACAAAGCTATTGCGCAGGTAATGGGAAAGAGTACCACCGAAACCGTTAACGAGGTAAAACGGGCAATTGATGATATTAAGAAGATCGTTGAAGGACGTGCGACGTTTGAACGGAAACTGCAAAAGGTTAAACCTGAAACTGCGCAAAGCAAATTGAGTGACATACAAAGTCAGGTATTGCAGCTGCGTTGCGAAATGAACCGTTCATTCGCAGCAATAGCACGAGAACTAAACCTGTCACAGCAGGAAGTACATGAAGAATTTATGGCGGCCTATAAATTCGCCCAACAAAATAAAATACATTCACTTTAAAAAATTTAGTAATGGAAAAAGGTAAAATAAAACTCAGCCGGAAAATACAGCTTACCATTGACCTGCCAACAACAGAAGAAAGAAAAGAAGCGTGGGAAAAGCTCTACAGATGGCAGGACAGATGCGTGCGTGCCGCAAACTTTATCATAAGCCACCTATATGTGCTGTCGATGATGAGAGATTTTTTCTACCTTTCGGAAGGGGTAAAGTACAAGCTGGCAGATGAAAAGAAAGAACCTAACGGTATCCTACAATTCTCACACTCTACTTGTACATACAAAGTAGCAAGCCAGCGTTTTAAAGGCGAAATACCCACCGATGTAATCAGTTGTCTTAATTATGAGCTGATCAACAGGTTCAACAGGAACTACATCGAATATGTTAAAGGTAACCGTTCTTTAGATAATTTCAAACCCAATACGGGTTTTCTTTTCGGAGTGCACAGCTTGAGACGTTTGCAGTATAACGAGGAAAAAAAGGCATTTTGCTTCCGTTTGTTTAAAATTCCTTTCAAAACTTATTTGGGAAAAGGTTTTAACGATAAACACTTACTACTGCAACAGGTTATAGATGGTAAGGTGAAACTTTGTTCGTCGCGCGTAAAACTTGACAAGGGAAAGATCTTCTGGATGCCCGTATTTGAAATACCTAAAGAAGCACATTGCCTGAAACCCGATGTAGTAGCAGAAGCCTCTCTTTCTTTAGAGCATCCTATTTCTGTAAGGATTGGTAAGAACAGTATGCAGATTGGTAACAAAGAGGAGTTTTTACACCGTAGGCTGGCGATACAGGCTGCACAAAGCCGAACCAAAGCAGCGGTAAGCTATAGCAGGGGTGGTAACGGTAAGCAACGAAAATTAAAGGCGCTGGAAAGGTTTAAAGATATGGAAAATAATTATATTGCCAACCGACTGCATGAGTACAGCCGACGGTTGATTGATTTTTGTGTAAAACACCAGGCTGCAACGCTGGTACTGCTGGATATACAGCAAAATACTGACATAGCGAAAGAAGAACCATTCGTATTGCGCAATTGGAGCTATTACGAACTGATGAGCAAGATAAAATACAAAGCCGAAAAGGCAGGTATTGAAGTTATTACCACCTAAAGAAATATTTTTTAGAGGGTGCTTATACACCCGTACGGTGAGGTTACTACTTAACACTCACTGAATGCGTAAGCATATATAACCTAAATTTTAACGATTTTCTACTATAGAGTATAAAAACGGTTTGTTTTGATAAAGTATATTGATATAGTGTGGATTTCAAAAGTTCGTTTTTTAAAATTAAAGTACCAAAATTCACCAAGTGATCATTGATGCATGTTTGCAAAAAATAATAGAGGGTTCTTATAAACCCATATGGTGAGGTTATTACTTAATACTCACTGAATGCATAAGCATATATAACCTAAATATTAAAAATTTTTTACCAAAGCGTAGAAAAATACTTTGTTTTGCAATATGCTACCATATGATTTAGAGTAGATTATTTAAGAAGTTTGTTTTTAAAAATTAAAGTACCAAAATTCACTGAGTCATAATTGAAGTGTGAATGGTTGGAAAAGATATTCGAGGGTACTTATACAACCGTGAGTTGAGGTTGTAGGCACACACTCACTGAATACGTAAGCATATATAAACGGAAATACCAACTAATTTTTTTTAACGTAAGCTTAATTTAAAGATTGTAAAATAAAAACAAAACCGCTTTTGAACTGAAAGCGGTTTTGTTTATTTCTATTTCTTCTCTGGTGTTTCGTTGATAACGCGGATAGGTGCTGCAGCAAACGGATTATTAAACCCACCTTCGTAAATGGCTTTTTTAATTTCGTCTTGTATTTCAAAGTTCAACGAACCAAAATCTGCTTTTGCAGCCCAAGCGCGAACGGTTAAAACAACACCACTTGCAGCTAATTCTTTTACAAAAATTTCTGGTTTTGGATCTTGTAAAACTCGGCTATCGGTAGCTAATTTGCTTTCTATTGCCTGTTGTACTTTTTGAATATTATCTGCGTAGCTTACGGTTAAAGCAAATTCTATTCTGCGTTTTGATATTTTCGAGAAATTTCTAATCACAGAATTTGCCAAAGCACCATTCGGACTAAAAACTTTTATTCCTTGTGCGTTGTTTAAAGTTGTGTACAACAAATCGATTTTTTCTACTGTTCCATCGGTTCCGGCTGAGTTTTCTATGTAATCGCCTACTTCAAACGGACGGAATAATAAAATCAACACGCCGCCTGCAAAGTTTGATAATGATCCTTGTAATGCCAAACCTGCTGCTAAGACCAATCCTGATAATGCTCCTAAAATAGCGGTTGTTTGAAAACCAAGGTTTCCTGCTACCGATAAAATCAATAAAGCATACAAAACAAATTTGATGATGGACATTAAGAAGCCTCTTAATGACATATCCACGTTTCGTTTTTCAAATCGTTTGCTGATGATCTTTAAAAGGGTACGTATTACGAATAGACCAATGATTAAGGCTAGTATCGCAGCAATTATTGACGGAATGGCATCTAATAACTTTGCAATCGTATTTTCTATCATATTAGAAAAAGCGGTTACTTGCTCTGCAATACCATCTTTTACATTTTCAGGCTTTACTGCGTTCAGTAATTCTTCTTTTTCTTTTGCTAACGAAATTGTGTCTTTTACAACGGTAGCTAATGAATCTTTTTTCATGTTCTAAATTTTTTACAAAAATAAAAAAGAGATGCTTATCACATCTCTCTTTATAAAATATTTATGGTTTTTAGATCGCCAATTTTTTAGAAATTGTTTTTGGAACCGCGTTTTTATGTAACATAATAGCTGTAGCCTTGTATTTCATAAATTCTTTGGTCATGTACATGTATCCTTTGTAATCGTTAGATAATCCCCAAGAATTTTTCACGATATAATACTCTTTACCGTTTTGGTCTTTCGCAACACCAGTAATGTGCATTCCGTGATCATCAGTCGTTTCGTAATTGTCAAACGCTTTTTGGCGGTCGTCTTCCGTAACTTTTTTTTCTGCTTTTGGACCGTTGAACATATCTGCTTTTTGTTCAGTTGTCATTTGAGCGAAATCAATTTCTGGAACAAAAGCCACACCGTTTTTCCAGCTGAAACCTTTTTCAGAAACATCACCAGCCCAAGCAACCGTGTATCCGTTTTTCAAAGCATTATCAACCGTTTCAACCAATTCGTCCATTTTTACGTTGTAAACTTGATCAAACGACCAGTTATCAGGAACCAATAAAGTGAATTTAGTATAATAAGGATATTCTTTTAAAGAAGAAATTTCTACATAATCTTCTGCTTTTACACCCACAACCTGGTCTGCAAACGTTTTAGGAGTGTATTTTTTACCTTCGTACGTGAATTCTGTCGGAGCTTCACCTAAATACGTATCAATAACCGAAGTATAAGCTTTAACCCAGTTTTCTGACAATTTATCGTTTTTAATAACCGATGCCAAAACAGACTCGCTCATTTTACTCATTTCAGAGAAATTGTTACGTGTTTGTCCTTCTTGTAAACCGGTATAAGCGGATCTTGGTACTGTACCGTATTTTTTGTACATATTCATTACATCGTGGAACGCACCGCCTTCGCCCAACGTAACCGCACCATGCATTTTTACATACATTTTACCTTTTTCTACATACGCATTACGCGCTGTAAAGATTTGAGCCAATTCTACAGGTTTTTTACCCATGCGAATCATTTCAGATTCAATGAATGAATTTCCTGAATAAGACCAGCAAGTTCCAGATGAACCTTGATCTTTAACCGAAGTGTTTTCTAAGTTAATTACATCGGTAAATGTAAAATGATCTTTACTGTTGGCACTTTGGTTTGCCTTTACCTTATTCATTAAATCGTCTTGTGCCGATACATTTGAAGTTGCAGCTAAAGTAATTAATACCGCCGCAAATAATGGTTTTAATTTTAAACGAAACATATTGTTATTTGAATATTTTTAATAGTAAGTACGAATTTATGGAATTTGTTACAAGGAATTGAATTATTAATTAGAAAATATTTTTTTAAGACAAAAACAAGATTTAAATACTTTATATATTTGTTGAATTATAATTAAATCATTAAAGATTGAATTCCTTCCAATGAAAAATATTAAAATGTGGTTGTTTCTTATAACTAGTATAGTTGTGAGTAGTTATGCTATTTATTCATATGTAAAAGTGAAAAATGAAGAAGAATTAAATTGGTCCAATGCTGATAAAATGTTTTTAACAAAACAATGCATTGATGAAGCAGGAGAGAATGCAGAAAAGTTTTCTGATTTTACGAAAGAATATTGCGAATGTTCAACTGAGAAGATAACAAAAGCCTTAAACAAAAAGCAATATATTGAAAAGAATGAACTGCCAATTGATCAAAAGATGAAAGATATTTTTCCTTTATTTGAAAGTTGCTTGAATGAATACAATTTGAAAATAGAAACTTACGTTAAAGATATTATTAAAAAAGAAAATAAAAATCCTCCTAGAAAAACCTAGAAGGATTTTTTATAAATTACAACGTTTCTTTTAACCATTTAAAAAACTCGGTTTGCCAAACTAGTGCGTTTTGTGGTTTTAAAACCCAGTGGTTTTCATCAGGTAAATAAACAAAACGGCTTTTAATACCTTGCAACTGTGCCGCTGCAAATGCTTCCTGACCTTGACCAATCGGCACGCGGTAATCTTTACCACCATGGAAAATTAAGATAGGTGTATTCCAGTTTTTAACCAATAAA
>CAMLFV010000137.1 GCA_946479395.1 uncultured Flavobacterium sp.
CAATGCCCAAGTAAATTCACGCATTTCTTCGCCAAAACCACCCGGAGCATCGCCAAAAGATTTAAACATTCCTGAAAACCAACCTATATCGCGGTATTCTTGCAAACGTGAATCAACAGGTTCTCCAGAATCTAAATCTCCATTCCCGTTTGAATCTGTAAAAGTTGGCTGCAAATTAGAAGGCACCATTAGTTTAGTAGTTTCTCCATATACGGTTACTGTGTTGTAATTATCCAAAATAAAATCGTAACCTAAACCTAAACGCAAGGTTGTTGGAATATTACTTGCTCTTTGAATATCACCCGTGTAATTAATCTTAGGTCCCATGTTTTGAAAATTGAAACCTGCACGAATTCTTCCTTCTGAATTACTCATCTGGATACGGTCACTTTCGTAATAACCGGCAACATCAACAGCAAAGGTACTTGCACTTGTTTCACCATCTCCACGTAATTTCAAATTAGAACTAATATATCTACCAGCAACCGCCATACCAAAATTTTCTGAAAATTTAATAGTATATGAAACATCGAAAGAAAACTCATTTGGTTTTTCAACTCCTTGAAACTGCCCTTGATTATCAGTCAAGTTAATTTCTCCTAACGTAAAATAACGTAAACTTGAACCGATCGCACTACGTTCGTTAATACGGTTGTAATAACTTACACCCATTAACGAAATATCGCTTGCAATTTTGGACATATACGGCGTATAAGACACAGCGACCCCTTGTTGTTTTTCTGCAAAAGCATATTTTGCCGGATTGTAAAACTGCGAAAAAGCATCAGCAGAAGTTGCAACCCCCATATCACCCAATGCACCTGAGCGCGCATCTGGAGATATAGTTAAAAAAGATACACCTGTTGTTATTGCAGGATTATATTCAAGCGGATGTCCTGCCGGAACAGGCAACTGTTGTTGTGCAAATGTTGAATTTACTGCAAACAAACTAACAACTGCTATTGAAATTTTTCTCATGTATATTTTATTATATTGAACAAATATAAAAATTAGTTTTTAAATAGATTTATTAAACTACAAGATAACTAATTTTTCGATTTTTTCTGCCTGTTGACCCGAAACGGTTGATTTTACCTTTAAACGATAGATATACACACCTTTACCAATTCTGTCACCGAAATCATCTCGCCCATCCCATTTAATATCTTTTGATAAAACTCCGTCGGAAACAATGGTTTGATTAATTGTTTTTACAATTTTACCAGTAACAGTTAATATTTGAACTTGTGCTTGTAATGTTTCGTTCGGGCGGTTGTGTTGAAACCAGAACTCGGTATAATCTACAAACGGGTTAGGGTAATTTAAAACTCTGTCTAAAACCAAACCAGTGTCGGCAGCCACTACAAAGTCTAACGTTGCAGTTGCCAAATTATTGTACACATCCCAACCTTTAAATGTAATGGTATGTAAGCCTTCTTTTAAATTACTGAACGGATAGTTAATAAAACCTTTCATAAAATTATTAGGTTCGGTTTCGTAAAACTCATTCATTACAATAGGATTGTTTTCATCGCCATCTAAAATTGCCACCATATCATGACCAATTCCGCTGGCTGTATTCATTCCGTTTTCATCTTCTAAATGTGCCAAGAACAATGGCGAATTATTAGTAATTCCACCCGAAATAAACGTTTCATCGTTCATAAACAATTTAATCTGCGGCGGCTTGTTGTCTTCGGCTGCATTTTCGTTTACGCCACCAATTTTAATGGTTGTATTGGCGCCCGTGTAATCATCTAAAACATTTGATTCTTTCACAGCATAAAAACTTGCTTTACCCTCGCCCACTGCAATTTTAATATCTTTTGGAACCACGAATTCAATTTCGAAACCGCCGTTCGTTACTGATGCATTACCACGAAACACCGTTTCGCCCAAGGTAGTAAAAGTCATTGGATTAATTACTGTATTTGGAGGATAACTTGCTTTATCATTCAATAAAGTAGTTTTTTCCTGATTCTTATCGAACATTTGCACCGCCAGATTTCCATTAAAGTTTGAAATTACCTGACCACTTTCTGTTGTTACTTGACCTCTCAATTTCACACGATCCAAGGCACGTAAACTTCCTGTAAAGTTTTCAATTGGTTCTTCGTTAACATGTGTAATAACAATATTTGGTTTTGGCATTGCCAGTTTTAAAGCCGGATCGCCAATAAAGGCTATCATTCCTTGTTCCTTTACATTGTCATTTTTCATATTCATTAAAGCCTCTGCCATTGTTAAATCAGGCAACGTATTGTTATAATCGAACAACCATTTAGCACCTACTTTTGTCGCAGTTTCAGCACTACCAATACCTATTTTACGAGTTGTTGCAAAAATAGCAATGGCTCCCGATTTTTCTCGTAAATACAAATACTCACCACCAGATTTCTGCGTAGGATCATCGAAACGCGTAAAATCACATGTCATAATTACAAACAACGGGTATTTATCAATATTATTTAATTTTTCAATATCAGGAATTTCAAAATAACGTTCACCACCCAAACCGGTTGCAGAACCATGCCCTAAATAACTTGCGACTAAACTTCCGTTATTTATTCCGTTTAAAAAATCTTCTTTTGCTTTAGGATATCTTGGTCCACCTGCCACTACTTGTTGCTGATACGCATCGGCAATAACTTTCTTTACATTGAAATAAGGCTTACTTTCTACCAATTCATCTGCCATATCATTTATAGCAACCTGTAAATCTTTATCACCAGGTACATCTACGTCATCTGCAAGTAAAGTGTACACATTTTTCCACCTGCCGGCATTATCTTTACTTAAATATTGCTCAATTTTACTAATCATTGTATTAGCTTCTTGCACATTTGTAACAGGCATTCTACCAATACTAATATCAATTCCTTTGTAATCCCAATTTGTTAAAATATTTTGAGACTCATCTAACAACCCATAAAAATCATCGGTGGCAAACGTAAACCAATCGTTAAAATTTTGTGATGAAGATCCTGTTAAATTTGTATGCAAATAATGGAAAATAGGCACAAAGTTAGATGATGTTTCAAAATAATTTGTGGAAGCATCGCCCATTAAATTGACATACTTCAGTGTTTGATTTCCCGCAAAATACACATAACGAATAAAGTTACGAATAGCAACTATATCTTGCTGACCAGATGAAAATTCGTTATAAATAACATCTAACGGCACAACTTTTACATTTAAATTACTTTGTGCTTTGTGAAGATTTGCCAAACGATTTGCAGCAGAAACCAGTTCATTAGTAGTAATAATGATATAATCTACGTTTCCGCCTGATAAAATGGTTCCTTTTAAATTTTGATTGACCACTTTAGGATTCGGAGCATCGGCAGGAACATAAAAATCGTTCTGATCTACCGCCACATACTCTCGTAATTCACCCAAAGGCATTTTAAAGTTTATAGTTGCCGCAGCATTTGGTTTAAAAGTAGCATTGTAACGATCGGTAACATCCCAAACTTGTGTAATGCTTTGCGCACTGTTAATTTGGAAAGATCCTACTCCAACTTGCGAAACAGCATCGACAAAATTAAACTTGAACTGTTTGTTGTATCCTGCCAAATGTTTGTAGTAATCAATCGCTACAAAATCCATAAATCCGCGTGCAGAAGGAACTCCGTTATTATTAAAAGTAACAGTAAAGTTATTGGTTTCGCTGTTCAAATTCATTTGATGCGAAAAATAACCTTCACCACCTAAAACACTGCTTGATCTTCCGTTAACCGGTTGTGTTCCGATTTGCTGGTTGTTCAAAGCAATATTAAAAAAAGATTGATTTTGCGAGATAGCTGCTACATTTACACCAATTGTTGCCGGTTTTGAAGAGTTTAACATAGGTGTTTGCAAAACAATTTGTTTACTAAAACTCTGTCCGAAATTTTCACCAAACGTTTTTCTACTTAACTGTACAATATTTTCAATATTTTTTTCATCGTACGATCGTGCAATATAATCGGTATAGTTAACCGTTGCAGCACCGGCAGGCTCGATATATGCTTGCATACGTTTACCTACCGTTCCACCATACGTTACATAGTAGTAAGCATCGTTACTGTAAAGATTTAAATGTGTTGCATTTTCTGCACTCCACCCCTTAGTCCCAACACCATAAAAAAGTGCATAGTCGCTATCGTTTAAAGTACCATCTTGCTCACCTTGAAACTGAATGGCAACTTCGGGCAAATCAAAATGTAAGTTTTCACTATTTGCAAGCGGCAACATATCGCCACCGTAGCCATAAACCTTAATTGTACGTGGATCAACATCGTTCGGGATTCCTAATTTAGCAAAGAAGTTACGATCTAATCGATAAACACCCGTTTCGTTCACCTTAAACTTAAACCAGTTTCCTTGAGCCAAAACAGAATTTTTAATAGTAAAATCGGTACCTTTTGCTTGATTATTTCTTCCTCCTAAAACTTCAAAAACAATATTAGTTACTTTACTGTATCCTCCCGCAGTCTTAATAATCGGGTTAAAATCTACAATTGCAGACTGCACACCTTTAGTGGTATACAATCGCACCGTAGGATTTATAGTAGTAGGAATATTTTTAGGATTGATATCTTTATATTTGGAAATATCGATAGCCTGTAGGTTTTGAGAAACAATTCGTACTTGATCACCCTGCACATTATTAATAAATGCATTGGCACGAACGATTTTTTCGCTTGAATTATATTGAAAATATTCTTTTTGAAAACTCGGAACAAAAAAGCTTTCTTCACTACTTATTTTAATAGTTTGCTCGGTCCATTGTAATTGAACATCTTTAGTTTGGGCATTTACGGTATAAAACCCCAAGAAAGCAAAAACAGGTAACAGTCTTTTCATTTATTTAGAAAATAAACATCTATTAATAATTTGATAAAAATAATTAAAATAATTACATTTATGAGTACAACGTATAGGAAGACTTTAATATTTTTCATTTTTTAAGTTTTTTTTAAATATTTTTGATTTTAATATTGTTAATCAAAAGCTAATTATTATATTGCAACGAAATTTATTACCTACTTTAACAATGAAGATTAATAAAATTATGACACTACAATTGATAGCTGTAATGGCAGCGTCAATTGGACTAACAAGTTGTGGAAACAGTAACGCTACTTCGTCTTCGGCAACCGGCTGGAAGATAAACGATAAAAAAGGTGGTTTCCAATATAACACGTCATACGATGGCACCGAAGTTCCTTACGGAATGGTTGCTATTGAAGGGGGTACATTTACAATGGGACGCGTACAAGATGACGTTATGGGCGAGTGGAACAACAGCGCTACACAACAATATGTACAATCGTTTTTTATGGACGAAACAGAGGTAACCAACCTTATGTACACAGAATATCTTTCATGGACCAAAGCGGTTTACCCACCAACTGAAGCAAGATACCGTCAGATATATTCTTCTGCGTTACCAGACACTTTAGTATGGCGTAACCAATTAGGTTTCACAGAAACTTTAACAAACACTTATTTACGCCACCCTGCGTACCAAAGCTACCCTGTAGTTGGTGTTTCATGGGTACAGGCAAACGACTTCTCTAAATGGAGAACCGACCGTGTTAATGAATTAAATTTAGAGCGTGCCGGCTATATAGCCAAAGGCGCTAAAACAGATAAAGTATATGGTGAGCAATCTTTTTCTACCGATACTTACTTAAATGCTCCAAGCAAAGCTTACGCTGGAAATGACAGTATTGTTTTTAAAGGAGTTAAAAACCGTGCTAAACCTGGTCAGAATGGAGTATACGCAAAAATGGAATATGGTATTATTTCTGCTGAATTCCGTTTACCTACAGAAGCTGAATGGGAATATGCAGCGAGCGTAAGAAAATCAGACCGTGTGTATAACAATCAACAAGGTAGAAACAAATATCCTTGGGGTTCTGACGATGTTCGTACAAACTCACGTAAATCTAAAGGAGATTATTTAGCTAACTTTAAACAAGGTCGTGGAGATTATGGCGGTATCGCAGGATGGTCTACCGATGCTGGTGAAATTACTACTGCTGTAAAATCTTTCCCTGCAAATGATTGGGGGTTATACGATATGGCAGGAAACGTTGCAGAATGGGTTGCAGACGTTTACCGTCCGGCAATCTCTTCTGAAGTTAACGACATGAACTATTTCCGTGGAAATGTTTACAACAAAAGCGTTATTGGTCCAGACGGAACTGTACAAGTGGTAAGTACTAATGTTGAATATGATACCTTACCAAACGGAAGATTACGTCCACGTGCTTTACCTGGTGAAGTTCAAAAAGAAGCGGTTGGAGCTGAAGACACTTTCCAAAGAAGAAATTTCCAAGGTACAAATAGTATTGCTTACAGAGATGGTGATACATTTGAAAAAGTTGGATCAGCTCAATCAAGAATGTACAATTCACCACAAGATCAGGCTGCTTACGATGCCGATGGTAACTTAACATATACATTAGATGATGCTGCAAGAACAAGTTTAATTAACAATAATTCACGTGTTATTAAAGGTGGATCTTGGAAAGACAGAGCTTATTGGTTAGACCCTGCAACACGCAGATTCATTGATCAATATTCTGCATCTGATTTCGTTGGATTTAGAAATGCAATGACTAAAGTAGGTAACACTAAATCTAACAGCAAGAAAAAAGCAAGAGGTTAATTAAATCTTCATTATAAAAGTAACCTTAATAAATAAAAAAGTCCGTTTCTGAATTGAAACGGACTTTTTTATTGGGCAAAAATAAATTAACTTCATATTATTTTTGGATTCTTTTCTGCTTTAATTGTTGTTAAATCGTAATTTGCAAATGCTTTTAAATAGGTTTTAATATCTGTTCCGTAGCCATCTACAAACGAAACATTTCCATTCGATCTTAAAAAATCTTGAACCGAACCTGCCCCACCCAAATGTGCTGCTGCTAAAATTCCAGATTCTGTAATTAAAATTCCGCGTATTGTTTTACCTGCATACTTTTGAATTTCTCTTCGTAAAATCCATTTGTTTTTTTGTACATAAGCCACAAACGCCTTTTCTTGTAATGCCGGATTGTTCAAAAAATCTTGTGTGTTTTTTAAACCGATAAATTTCAAAGTACCTTTCCCAAACTGGTATTTACCCATATATCCATACGAATTCACCGCTTTATAATCTCCATCCGATTCTTTAACTGCTAATGATTCTTTAAAATATATTAAAGAATTATT